>NZ_JBPQTW010000189.1:0-13651 GCF_051386535.1 Streptomyces sp. URMC 127 | reverse complement strand
GGGTCGGGGCATGAGCCGTTGCACGGGGGGTTCGTGGGGTACGGGATGCTCGACGCGGCGTGTCCCGGGGAGGTGTTCACGTCCCCCGTGCCGGATCAGATGGTGCGTGCGGCGGCCGCCGTGGACAGCGGCAAGGGCGTGCTGTTCGTCGTGAAGAACTACACGGGCGACGTCCTCAACTTCAACATGGCCGCGGAGCTCGCCGAGGACGAGGGCATCCAGGTGGCGAGCGTGCTGGTCAACGATGACGTCGCCGTGACCGACAGCACCTTCACGGCGGGACGGCGCGGCACGGGCGCCACGCTGTTCGTGGAGAAGATCGCGGGCGCGGCGGCCGAGGAGGGGGCGCCGCTGGAGCGGGTGGAGGCGCTTGCGCGCCGGGTCAACGAGGCGTGCCGGAGCTTCGGCGTGGCGCTCGCCGCGTGCACGACGCCCGCCAAGGGCAGCCCGACGTTCGACCTGCCCGCCGGGGAGCTGGAGCTGGGGGTGGGGATCCACGGCGAGCCGGGCCGGGAGCGGCGGGCGATGATGACGTCCGGCGAGATCGCGGACTTCGCCGTCGACGCGATCCTGGCGGACCTGCAGCCGGGCGGCGACCCGGTGCTGGCGCTGGTGAACGGCGCGGGCGCGACGCCGCTGCTGGAGCTGTACGGGTTCACGGCCGAGGTGCACCGGGTGCTGCGCGAGCGGGACGTGCCGGTGGCCCGGACGCTCGTGGGCAACTACGTCACCTCGCTCGACATGGCGGGCGCTTCGGTGACGCTGTGCCGGGCGGACGAGGAGATCCTGCGGCTGTGGGACGCCCCGGTGCAGACACCGGGTCTGCGCTGGGGCCGCTAGGCCACTCGGGTACGGGGGCGGCCGTCGTGCCGCCCCCGTACCCTCACCCTTTACTTGACGTTGACGGCTGCCCACGCCGCCGCGACCCCCGCGTACTGGCTGCTGTCCGCGCCGTACAGGTCCGCCGCCGCGCGCAGGGTCGCGGTGCGGGCTGCCGCGTAGTTCGTGCGGGCGGTCATGTAGAGCGTCAAGGCGCGGTACCAGATCTTCTCGGCGGCGGGGAGGCCGATGCCCTGGACGGGCTTGCCGTCGTAGGTGGGGCTGTCGTAGAAGACGCCGTTCACGTACTTGGGGCCGCTGCCCTCGGCGAGGAGGTAGAAGAAGTGGTTGGCGGGGCCGCTGGAGTAGTGGACGTCGGCGTTGCCGATGCCCGGGTACCAGTAGTCCTTGGAGGCGCCGTCGCGGGAGGGGCGGTCCATCCAGCCGCGGGCGGTGGTGCCGCCCGCGTCGGTCCGCTCCCCGGTGAGGTAGTCGCCGGGGTCGGCGGGGTTGTGCGCGGAGAACTCGGCGGCCGCGGCGAAGATCGTGCTGGTCGCCTCGTTGAGGCCGCCCGCCTCGCCGCTGTACTCCAGGCCCGCGGTGGCCGCGGTGATGCCGTGGGTCATCTCGTGGGCGCCGGCCTCGATGGTGACGATGGTCCGTCCGCTGCCGTCGGCGCCGTCGCCGTAGGTCATGCAGCCGGTGGTGGCGTCCCAGAAGGCGTAGACGTAATGGTTGCCGTAGTGCACGCGGCTGCAGTATCCGCGGCCGTCCCCGTAGATGCCCCGGCGGCCGTGGGTGTTCAGGTAGTAGTCCCAGACGACGGAGGCGATGTAGTGGGCGGCGACGCCGGCGGTCTGCCGGCCGCCGTCGCACCAGTCGTTGTCGGCGTCAGTGAAGAGGGTGCCGTTGCCGGTGGTGGCGCCGTTCAGATCGTACGTGCGGTGGTGGCCGCGCCGCGGGTCGTCGAGCTCGTAGCGGCCCGTGGTGGTGTTGTGCGTGGTGTCGAGGGTGACCTCGCCGACGGTGCTGCCGCCGCAGCCCCTGCCGGTGGCGGGCTCGCCGGCGGGGCGGGCGCCGGCAGCGGCGGGGCCGGACTGCAGGCCTACGAGGAGGAGGACGGCGGCGGGCACGGCGAGGGCGGCGCTCATGCGAAGCATGGAACGAGCGTGCCATCATGAGCGCCTTCTTGTCAGGAGCTTGACAAGCAGTGCTCTTCGACTGCGGGCCGTCCGTGGCTGGTCGCGCAGTTCCCCGCGCCCCTTATACGTCAGGCGCATGCCGCAGGTAGGCGAGCACGGCGCTCACCCGCCGGTGCAGTTGCGGTATTTCGGCGAGCCCGAGCTTGGCGAAGGTGGAGTTGACGTGCTTCTCGATGGTCGACTCGGACAGGCTCAGGGAGTCGGCGATGGCGCGGTTGGTCTTGCCCTCCGCCATGTGCCGCAGGACGTCGAGCTCCCTGCGGGTGAGCCGGGACAGGGGCGCGTCGGCAGCGCGGGCATGGCTGCCCATCAGCACTTCCACGATCCGCGGGTCGACGACGGAGCGGCCGGCGGCCACCTCGCGCAGGGCGCGCAGCAGTTCGTCGACCTCGCCGATGCGCTCCTTGAGGAGGTAGGCGAGGCCGTCGGTGCCGCGCCGGAAGAGGTCGAAGGCGTAGTTCTCGTTGGCGTGCTGCGAGAGCACGACGACGCCGATGCCGGGGTGGGCGGCGCGGATGGAGTGGGCGGCCGCGATGCCCTCGGTGTGGTGTCCGGGCGGCATGCGGATGTCGGCGATGACGACGTCGGGGCGCAGCCGGCCGACGGCGTCGAGGAGTTCGCAGGCCGTGCCCACCGCCGCGAGGACGTCGGCCTCGCCGGTGTCCTCCAGCAGCCGGCGGGTGCCCTCGCGCACGAGGTAGTGGTCCTCGGCGATGACGACGCGCAGGGGGTCAGGCACGGGTCTCCTCCCTCACTCGCTTCTCCTCCCGCACCCGCTCCGGCAGCCGGGCGCGGATGACGGTGCCCTCGCCGGGGCCGCTGGTGACGGTGAGCTCGCCGCCCACCGCCTCGGTGCGGTCGCGCATGCCGGTGAGACCGGATCCGCGGGTGGTCTCGGTGGGGAACCCCGCGCCGTCGTCGCGGACCTCCACCAGGAGCCGGCCCTCGCAACGGGCCATGCGGATGGTGACGTGCGTGGCGCCGGCGTGCTTGAGCACGTTGGTGAGCGCCTCGGAGACCAGGTAGAAGGCGGACTCCTCGACGTCGAGCGCGAACCGCACCCCGCCGAGCGCCTCCTCGCTGTGGACGGTGACGGGGATGGGCATGCGGCGGGCGCAGGAGGTTACGGCGGCGACGAGGCCCTGGTCGGTGAGGATCGGCGGGTGGATGCCGTGGGCGAGCTCGCGCAGTTCGTCGATGACGCGGTACGCGTCGTCCTGCATGCCGGTCAGGGCGGCGTCGATGTCGCCGCCGCGGCGCAGGCAGCTGCGGGCGAGGGCCAGCTTGGCGACGAGGGCGACCAGCTCCTGCTGGATGCCGTCGTGGAGGCGGCGCTCGATGCGGCGGCGCTCGGTGTCCTGGGCGTGGACGATGCGGGCGCGGGAGGCGTCGAGCTCGGCGGCCTGGCGCTGTACCTCCTCCACGCGGGCGCAGAGCTCGGCGGCGAGGCGGACGTTGTGCACGGCGAGGGCGGCCGAGCGGGCCAGGGTCTCGCCGATGTCGTGGTCCTCGGGGGTGCAGCGGCCCTCGGTCTTCGGGCCGTACTCGATGAGGCCCAGCACGTCCTCACCGTAGAGGAGGGGGAATTCGCCGACGGGCGCGCAGGGCGCCCCGCCGGCGCCGGCGGGCCGGGCACCGGCCTCGCCCACGGAGACGGGCAGGCCGTCGCCGCCGAGCCGGACGCGCACCCACTGCAGGCCCAGGCCCTCCTGCAGGCCGGTCGCGAGCCGGGGCGCGAGCCGGTCGAGGTCGTAGGCGTGCTCCAGGGTGGTGCCGAACTGGACGAGGAGCTCGAACCTGCTGAGGCGCTTACCGAAGACGCGGCGCTCGGCGAGGGCGTTGAGCCGGGCGCGCAGCGGCTGGAAGAGGGCCGTGGCGACGACGGCGACGAGCAGCGACAGGCCGACCGGGAGGTACTGGCCGGCGGTGAGCCCGAGGGTCAGCGCCATGCCGAGGTACCAGCTGTTGATGATGATCCACAGGGAGCCGTAGACGGCCGTGCGGCGGATGACGAGGTCGACGCCGAGGAGCCGGTGGCGGAAGGCGGCGTAGACGATGACGAGGGAGACCGCGACGTACGGCAGGGCGCCCAGGAGCGCGCCGACGAAGTAGAGGATGCCCTGCTCGCCCTGCCAGGTGCGGAAGAGCCGGGAGGCGGCCCGGGCCAGGAGGAGGGCCGCGCCGGGGACGGCGAAGGGCAGCAGGGCGGCGATGTCGCGGCGGCCGGCCGCGTGCGCGCGCAGGCAGCGCAGCACGAGGAGGAGCCCGCCGAGGCCGGGCAGCCACGCCTCGGGGTAGTAGAAGACGACGTAGTGGACGGTAAGCCGGCTCATGCCGGTCAGCGGCAGCAGGACGGGCAGGGCCGGCAGCGCCCACAGGGCGCCGAGGAGGCGGCGCTCGTGGGGGAAGGCGTACCTGCCGTCGGGCAGCAGGGCGAGCAGGCGGACCATCAGGACGCCGACGGTCAGGTCGCCTATCTGGCTGACGATCTGGAGGCCGTAGTCGGCGGGCAGGTGCAGGGCCTGGGGCGCCGGGCGGAGGTTCCAGCCGAAGGCGCGGATCAGCAGGGTGCTGGTGTAGCGGATCGCAATGGTCACCGAGAGGCAGGTACCGATCAGCAGAAGTCGCTTTGCGACCGGGCTTGTCGGTGCGTGCCACCATGTGAACAAACCGGCGAAATAGCACGGGAGAACGGACCCCAGGATCCACGGCAGCGTATAGCGGTTCTGCAACTGGGTGGTGCCGATGAGCGTGGCCCAGACCATGCACACCCCGCCGCACACCGCGACGATCCGCATCCCCCGGTTTCTGGCCGCTGCCATAAGGGACATTGTCGCGGGCTTCCGCCACGACCGTCCAGAGAGGGAATCCACCGCCGCACATGGCGGAGAACCCCCGGTGGAGAGCCTCCATACGAATCGGGGGACGGCCGGGTGCCCCGGAAACGCGCCGGACAGCAGACTCGTGGCATCGCGTCAGGGAATTCGAACAGCGTCCGTCCGCGGAATCGACGGGTTCGTCCGCGGAATACCCGAGAAACGGAACGGCGGCTGCCATGAGTCCTTCCCCCGGCCTCCCGGGCCCTTCGTCCGGCCCGGAAGTGATCGTCTGGGACACCACGTACGCCTGTCCCCTGCGCTGCTCGCACTGCTACTCGGAGTCGGGACGGCGCCCGTCCCGGCAGCTCGGCCCGGCGGACATGCTGCGGGTGGCCGACGCCCTGATCTCCCTGGGGCCGCGGGTCGTCGCCCTGTCCGGCGGCGAACCGCTCGTGGTCCGGGGCCTGTTCGAGGTGGCGGCGCGGCTGCGCGACGCCGGGGTGCGGACGTCCGTCAACACCAGCGGCTGGGTGATGAGCCGGTCCCTCGCGGAGCGGCTCGCGGACCACTTCGACGAGGTCATCGTCAGCCTCGACGGGGCGACACCCGAGGTGCACGACCGCATCCGGGGCCGGGCCGGCTCCTTCGGCCGCGTGATGGCCGCGCTGTCCCTGCTGGACGCGGTGGCCGCCGAGCGGATGGACGCCGGCCGCGGGCGGCTGCGCTTCGGCATCGACTGCGTCGTCATCCGCAGCAATTACGGGCAGCTGGAGGACTTCGCCGCCGACATCGCGCACCGCTTTCCCCGGCTGAACACCCTCGCCTTCAATTCCGCCGTTCCCGAAGGCCTCGCCAGCCGCCCGGAATTCTGCCGCCGCGAACTCCTCGACGACGCCCGGGTGGAGCACCTGACCAGCGCCGGGCTGCTGGCCCGGCTGCGCGAGCTCGCTCCCCCGTCCGTATCCGTCTTCACCACCGACAACTTCAACCTCGTGATGAACCCCGAGCGGGTGGCGCGCCGCATCGACACACAGGTGATGCAGGTGGAGCCCGACGGCAGGGTGCGCGGAATCCCCGTCTACGAGGGAACGGTCGGCAGCCTGCTGGAGGAACCCGCGGCGCTGCTGTGGCAGCGCACCCTGGAGCGGCTGAACGACCCGTTCGTCATCGAGACCCTGTCCTCCGTGCGCTCCATGCAGAGCTGGGCGGAGGCCGTCCGGCGCATGGACCTGCGCTTCGCCTCCCCGGAGGACGTGCTGAGGATCGGGCGGCGCTCGGTCCGTACGAATCCCCCGGAATTCGCCGGGGCGGCCGACCCGGTGGCCGGCTGAGATCCCGAAAATTCCACCGGCCCGGGAAACCCCGGGGAACTCGGAAGATTCCAACGGCTTCCAACAACTGCAGAAGGCTTCTGAAAGCTTTGCAGGTTTTCCGAAGGTTTCCGAAGGCCTTTGCCGACGTCGAAAGGAGGGGCCCGCCGTGATGCAGCTGAAGGACTACGACCGTTTCCACCGGGCGGACCCGGACTTCTTCGAATTCCCCGAGCGGCTCCCCGACGCCTCCGGAAGGCTTTCCGCCGTCCTCCGCGAACCGCCGGCGGGCTGGGAGCGCACGGACCGCGGCTGGTGGGTGGAGCTGCGGCCGCGGGCAGTGCGCCCGCCCGCCCAGGGCTGGCTGGTCCACGTGTCCGTGGCGCTGCCGTACGTGCCGCGCGCGGCGGAGATCGTCCGGGGCTTCTGCCTCCTGCGCGGCATTCCCTTCGGCGTCGTCCGCAGCCCGGACGCCGCCCGCGCGCTGGCCGACGACCGCGCCGACCGGCTCACGAGCGGTGACCTGATGACGCTTCACCCGGCGGACGAGGCGGCGCTCGCGGAGACGCTCACCGGGCTGGGCGCGCTGCTGGACGCGCTTCCGGGCCCGTACGTCCCGGGCGGGCTGCGCCACCGCGGCGGCCCGCTGTACGTGCGGTACGGCTCCTCCGGGGCGCTGCGGTGTCCCGCGGAGGCCGCCGCGTACGGTGCCGGCGACGAGCCCCGCCTGGTGCCCGCGCTGGAGCGCCCCGACGGCACGCTCGTCCCCGAGAACCGCCGCCCGGTCTTCCGCTGCCCGGACTGGATCGCCCTGCCGGAGTTCCTGCGCCCGGACCTGGAGGCGCTCCACGCCGTGCCGGAGGAGCCGCTCCCCTACCGCGTGCGGCGGGCGCTGCACGTCACCACCGGCGGCGGCACCTACGTGGCCGAGGACCGTGCCACCGGCACCCCCGTCCTCCTGCGCGAGGCCCGCCCCCACGCCGGCCTCGACCCGCGCGGCGACGACGCGGTCACGCGCCTGGGCCGCGAGCGCGCGGCCCTCCGCCGGCTGGCCGGGCTGGACTGCGTGCCCCGCGTCCTCGGCCACCACGTGCGGGCCGGGCACCACTTCCTCGCCCTGGAGCACGCCGAGGGCCGCAGCCTCGCCGAAGCGGCGGCCGCCGCCTTCCCGCTGACGTCCGAGAGGCGGGCGGCCGAGGAGGCCGCAGCGTACGCCGACCGGGCCCTGGCCGTCGTGGCCCGGATCGCGGGCGCGCTGCGCGAGCTCCACGCCCGGGGCCTGCGCCTCGGGGAGCTCAACCCGAGGGACGTGCTCCTGCGCCCCGACGGGCGCGTCGTGCTGACCGCCCTCGGGTCGGCCACGGACCTGGAGGACGACCGTGTGCCGGCGCTGGGCGAGGAGGGCTTCACGGCGCCGCCCGGCCTCCGGGGCGCGGACGCGACCGCGTACCTGCTCGAAGCGCTGCGCCTGTGGCTGCTGCTGCCGGTTCCGCACCGCAGTCCGGCCACCCTGCGCGTCCTCGCCGGGGCCGCCGAGGAGCTGTACCCGCTGCCGGCGGGCTTCGGCGGCAGGCTGCTCGCGCACCTGCACCACCCGCCGCCGCACACCGGCGGACAGGAAGAGGACCGCCAGGAAGAGGACCACGCCGCGCTGCTCGCCGCGGACGACTTCGACTGGCCCGCCGTCCGGGACTCCCTGGTCGCCGGCATCCACGCCATGGCCACCCCGGAGCGCACGGACCGGCTGTTCCCCGCCACCCCCACCGGCCCGGACTCCCTCGGCGGCCACGCGTTCGGCTACGGCGCGGCCGGAGTCCTCTACGCCCTGCACCGGGTGGGGGCCGGCGTGCCGGACGAGTACACCGCCTGGCTGGTGGCCGCCGCGGAGCGCGACGCCGATCCTCGGCCCGGCCTGTACGACGGGCTGCACGGCGTCGCGCTCGTCCTCGACCTGCTGGGACGCCGGGACGAGGCCCTGGACGTCCTCGCCCGCAGCCGCCCCGCCGACGCCCGCGTGATCCGCCCGGACCTGGCCGGCGGCAAGGCGGGCATCGCCCTGAACCTGCTGAGGTTCGCGCGGGTCACCGGGGACGCGGCGCTCCACGAGGCCGCGCTGCGCACCGCCGGGGAGCTCGCCGCACTCGTCACCGCCGGCCCGCTCACCGCCCGGCCCGGCGTTCCGCCGCCGTACGGCCTGCTGCACGGGGCCGCCGGCATCGCCCTGCTCTTCCTGCACCTGTACGAGGAGACCGGCGCGGCCCGCTGGCTGGATCTCGCCGACCGCGCGCTGGGGTACGACATCGACCGGTGCACCACCGGGAAGGACGGCGCCCTCACGCTCTTCGACGGCACGCACCACCTGCCGTACCTGCACGGCGGGAGCAGCGGGCTCGCGTTCCCGCTGCAGGGCCTGCTGCGGCACCGGCCGGGCGGCGCCAAAGCGGCGACGCTCGCGGCCGTCCGGGACACGTGCCGGGCACTGTACGTGCGCAACGCCGGGCTGCTGCGCGGGCGGGCGGGTGCGGTCGCCACGCTGGCCGCACTGGACGGTCACGGGGGCCGGCCCGGTGCGGCCGTCCGCACCCAGGTCCGCCGCCTGGCCTGGTACGCGCACTCCTACCGCGGGCACCTGGCGTTCCCGGGCTTCCGGATGCTGCGCCTGTCGGCGGACCTGGCCACCGGGTCCGCGGGCGTGCTGCTCGCCCTGGGTTCCGCGTTCGAGGGAGGAGCCGCGGCGGGCGGCGGTCCCGTCCTGCCCTACCTCGATCCGCGGCCGCCGCACCGACGAGCCGAAGAGCGGAGGTGATTCGGATGGCGGAGATCCTGGACCTGCAGGAGCTGGAGGAGGAGACCCCGGCCCTGTGGCCCTGCGCCAACAGCTCGCACAGCACGCTCGGCATGGCCTGACGGCCTGCGCATGCCGGCCGTGCCGCAGACACCGGCGGGAGGAGGTGACGAGCATGTCGGAGATCCTGGAGCTGCAGGAGCTGGAGGAGGAGACCCCCTCCGTGTGGCCCTGCGCCAACAGCTACGAGAGCGCCCGCGGCGTCGCCTGACGCACCGCTGACAGCAGCGCTCACTCACCGTACGAACTGCCGGCCGTGGGCTGCCCGCGGCCGGCAGGCCGGGAAGGCCCGCAGGCCGGGAAGGCCGGCAAGGCCTCGGATGAGGACGCCTCATCAAACACCTCATCAGGACGCCTGACCAGGACGCCGCGCGACGGAGGAGGAGAAGGTCGCATGCTTGCTCAGGGTCATCTCGCCGCGGACCCCTGCTTCGTGGACACGCTCGACCGCATCGACGACGCCGCCGTGCGCTTCGCGCGCGCGGCCGGGCCGCCGCCTCCGGGCTGGCTGCGCTCCGAGCGCGGCGGCTGGGTCGGCTTCCACCGCCCGGACGCCGCCCTGCCGCGGCAGGGCTGGAAGGTCCACGCGTCCGCGACGGCCGACCGGGCCGGGTACGTGGTCGACACGGTGTGGGACTACTGCACCGCACGCGGCATCTCCTTCAAGTTCCTGCGCAGCCCGGCCGTTCACCGGCAGGTCGACAGCAAGCAGGGGCCGCGCTCGGCGGGCGGGAAGCTGGTCACCGTCTACCCCGCGGACGAGCGGGAGCTGGAGCGGACCCTGACGGAGCTGTCGGCGCTGCTGCGCGGCGTGCCGGGCCCGTACATCCTGAGCGACCTGCGCTGGGACGGCGGTCCGCTGTACGTGCGCTACGGCGGCTTCGCCATGGCGTACTGCTTCTCGCCCGAGGGCGAGTACGTGCCGGCGGTCGAGGAGCCGGGCGGCGCTCTCGTGCCCGACGCGAGGGGCACCTCCTTCCGGGTGCCGCCGTGGGCGCAGGTGCCCGCCTTCATCGCCGCCCGCATCCGCGCGGCCGCGCCGGGCACGCCCGGCGGCTTCCCCTACCGCGTGGAGAAGGCCCTGCACTTCTCGAACGGCGGCGGCGTGTACCGGGCGACGGAGAAGGAATCCGGCCGGCGGGTCGTGCTCCGGGAGGCCCGGCCGCACGCCGGCCTGGACGACAGCGGCGCGGACGCCGTCGCCCGGCTGGAGCGCGAGCACGCGGTGCTGCAGCGGCTGGCGGGCCTGGGCTGCGTGCCCCGGGTGTACGCGCGAACGCGCCACTGGGAGCACCACTTCCTCGTCGAGGAGCTGATCGAGGGCGAGTCCCTGCAGGAGGCGGTCGGGCGGCGCCACCCGCTCTTCCGGCACGACCCCGGCGAGGACGAGGTCGCCGCGTACGCGCGCTGGGCCTGCGAGGTCCTGGAACGGATCGAGAAGGCCGTGGCCGAACTGCACCAGCGGGGCGTCGTCTTCGGCGACCTGCAGCCGGGCAACGTCATCGTGCGCCCCGGTGGCGGCGTGTGCCTGGTCGACTTCGAGACCGCGTTCTGCGAGGCCGACGACGAAGAGGAGGGGGCGGGGGCGTCCCGGCCCGCGCTGGGCACGCCGGGCTTCACCGCCGCGTGGGCCCGCTCGGGCCGCGCCGCCGACGCGTACGCCCTCGCCGCCGTGGCCCTCGCGCTGTTCTGCCCGCTGACGCCGCTCCTGCGCTTCGACCGCGGCAAGCATGCGCAGCTGACCGACTGGGCCGAGCGGCGGTTCCCGCTGCCGGCCGGCTACGCCGCGCGCCTGCGCACGGACCTCGCCCCGCCGCCGGGCCTGTCCTGCGCCGAGGACCCGCCGGACGGCTCGCGCTGGCCGGAGGAGTGCGCGGCCGACGGGCGGGCCGCGCTGGACTCCCTCTGCGAGGGGATCCTGCTGAGCGCGACGCCCGAGCGGCCGGACCGGCTGTTCCCCGGTGACGTACGGCAGTTCGACCAGCAGGGCGCCTCCCTGGCCTTCGGCGCGGCCGGTGTGCTGCACGCCCTGTACGTCACCGGGCGCGCGGGCTACGACGCGTTCGGCGACCACGTCGCCTGGCTGGTGAAAGCCACAGAGCGGACGCCGTGGCCGCGCCCCGGCCTGTACGACGGACTCGCCGGCATCGCGTACGTGCTGGACGAACTCGGGCGTCCCGAGGAGGCGCGCGAGGCGCTCGCCCGGCTGGACGGCATCGACCTGCGGGGCTGCGGCGCGGGGCTGTTCGGCGGGCTGGCGGGCATCGGCCTGGCCCGGCTGCACTTCGGTGACGCGGACGCGGCCGCCCGCCTCGCCGGCCGGCTGGCGGACGCCCTCGCCGGTACGGAGCGGCTCGCGGGCAAGGCGGACGCGGTGGGGCTCACGCACGGCTGGTCGGGTCCGGCGCTGCTCTTCACGCATCTGCACGCGGCGACGGGCGAGGCCTCCTGGCTGCGGCACGCGCAGACCGCGCTGGCCCGGGACCTCGGACGCTGCGGAGCGCCCCGCGAGGGACAGCTCCACGTCAAGGACGGGCAGCGGTGGCTGTCGGCGCTCGACCGCGGCAGCGCCGGGATCGCCCTCGCCCTCGACGCGTACGTGCAGCAGCGCGAGGACGCCCACTTCGCGCTGCTGCGCGACCGGATGCGCGACAGCCTGGGCACCGAACTCCTGCTCTCCCCCGGACTCCTGGACGGACACGCGGGGCTGCTGTACAGCCTCGCCCACCTGGCCGGCCCGGGCCCCGCACGGGCTGCACACCTGCGGGGCCTGGGCCTCCACTGCGTACGGTTCAAGGGCCGGCGGGCCTTCGCGATGGACGGGCTGCTGCGGCTGTCCATGGACCTCGCGACCGGCAGTGCGGGCGTGCTGCTGGCGGTGCACACCGCGCTCGCCGGCGGCCCGGCCGGGATGCCGCACGCGCCGCTGCCCTTCCTCGCTCCGTCCTCGCCGCCGCCCGCGCCGTGAGCGCTGCCGTGACGCCCCGGCCCCGCAGGCGCCCCGCCCCGCCCGGCAGCCTCCGCCGCAACCGGGACTTCCAGCTGCTGTGCGCCGGGCAGGGCCTGTCCATGCTCGGCTCGGGCGCCTCGGCCGTCGCGCTCCCCCTGCTCGTCCTGCAGGTCACCCGCTCGCCCCTGCACGTGGGGCTGGTGGAAGCCGTCTGGACGGGCGCGCTGGCGCTGGCGTGCCTTCCGGCGGGCCCGGTCGCCGACCGCTTCGCCCGCCGCACGGTCCTGCTGGCCTGCGAGACCGGCCGGGCGGTGGCGAGCGCGGCCCTGGCGGCCGTGGTCCTCACCGGGGTCTCGCCGCTGCCGGTGCTGCTGGCCGCGGGCGTCGTCCTGGGCTTCCTGACGGCGCCGTTCAACGCGGCGGTGCTGCCGGCGGTCCGGGACGTCGTGCCGGAGAGCAGGCTGGCCACCGCACTCGCCGTCAACCAGGTGCGCGGCCAGCTCGCGTACCTCCTCGGGCCGGTGATCGGGGGCGTGCTGTTCGAGGCGTCGCCGAGCTGGCCGTTCTGGCTGGACAGCGCCTCCTACGCGGTCTCCGCCGCCTGCGTCTGCGCGCTGCGTACGCCCATGCGGCCGCCTGACGGGACGACGCGCGAGGGCTGGTGGCGGTCGTTCACCACGGGGATCGCCTTCCTGTGGGGCGAACGCGTGCTGCGCAGGCTGACCCTGATCGCCTCGGCGCAGAACTTCGTCTTCGACGGGGTGTACCTGGCGATCGTGGTGACCAGTGCCCGCGAGGGAGCGTCGGGCGGCTCGGTCGGGATGCTCACCGCGCTGTCGGCGGTGGGGGCGATGACCGGGGTGGTCCTCGCCCCGCGCGCGGGCAGGCTCCTCCCCCCGTCCCAGGTGCTGCTCGTGACCGGCGTGGTGTGCACGCTGCTCGTCACCGGGATGGCCCTCACCGCGAGCGCGCTGGTGCTCGCCGTGCTGCTGGCGGGCTGCGCACTGGCCGTGGCGGTCGCCGCGTCCGTGCTGACGGTCGCCCGGCTGCTGCGCACGCCGGCACACCTGCAGGGAAGGACGAACAGCGCGATCGGGCTGCTCTTCATGGCCACTCCCCCGCTCGGCTCGTCGCTGACCGGGCTGTTCCTCGGTGAACTGCCGGGCTGGATCCTGTTCTTGTGCTTCGGGGCGGTCCTGGCCCTGCTGGCCGCCGCGTCGCCTCGCAAGGACGCGTTCGCCTCCGCCGGATCTCTGGACCGTTCGAACGGTGTAGGTCACACTCGGGCGCATGCAATGGACTGACATCCAGCAGATTGCGGCACAACTCGCCGCGAAGCACCCGGACCGCGCGCCGCTCACCGTCGAATTCCCCGAGGTCCGCGACCTGGTGATCGGGCTGCGCGACTTCAGCGACGACCCGGCCCGCTACAACGTACGCATCCTGGAGTCCATACAACTCGCCTGGAGCGACAGAAAGGAATGACGCTCCGCGGAGCCGGTGCCTCCGGCCTACCTCCGGTCCCGGAGGCACCGACAGCTTCGAACAGGACATCGTCGGAAAACTCCGCGCCAGATTCTTGTCGCGCACCTGTCAACTTCTACTGATAGCTGGCACCATCCTCTCGATTCACTCCTGCACCAACGGGCAGTCCGCCCTGGGATGTCCGATCCCTCGCCGGGCCGCGGCCCGGCGAGGGATCGGAC
>NZ_JBPQTW010000188.1:0-13705 GCF_051386535.1 Streptomyces sp. URMC 127 | reverse complement strand
CCCTGGCCCCCTGACACCCCCTGACACCCGCGAAGAACCTCAAGGACTTTTCATGACGCGCCGCCCCGACCGCCGCAAGGACCTCAAGCCTCGCCCCAATCCGCTGGATACGGCCGGCATCACATACATCGACTACAAGGACACCGACCTTCTGCGGAAGTTCATTTCGGACCGGGGGAAGATCCGCAGCCGCCGGGTGACCCGGGTCACCGTCCAGCAGCAGCGCGCCCTGGCCCGGGCTATCAAGAACGCTCGCGAGATGGCACTCCTGCCGTATGCCAGTAGGGGCAAGTAGCCGGTGCATTCCCGAAAACACCTGGTCACGTTGGTGTAGTCACGCTGAAGAAGTACGGGAACACCGTAAGTGCACGTGCATTCGCTCATGCAGAAGCATGTGAACGCAGCTATGATCCGGAGTAGTTGTCAACCCCACCATTCGCCGCCAGGGCGGGCCGGGGTGCCCTGCAATTCTCCGGGAGAGTCCTGTGCCTCACGCGTACAACGGCATGGCTGCCGCGGACCTCGACGGCGTCGTCTGGCGGAAGAGCCGGCACTCCAACTCCCAGGGCTCCTGCGTGGAGTTCGCCAAGCTGCCGGGCGGCGGAGTCGCCGTACGCAATTCCCGTCACCCGGACGGACCGGCGCTCGTCTACACGCCTGCGGAGATCGACGCGATGCTGCGCGGGATCAAGGACGGCGAATTCGACTATCTGGTGACCGACTGACGTCCGGTGACTCACTTACGCGTGCCCTTACGCGTATCGCTACGCGTGCAGTGACTACGCGTGCAGTGACAGCGTGCACCTACACGTTCAGCTACGCGTTCAGCTACGCGTGCCGCTCCCGCGGCAGCTGGAACAGCGCCCACACGACCTTGCCGTGCAGCGCTCCCGCCAGCGGATGCCAGCCCCACGTGTCGCTGAAGGACTCCACGAGGAACAGCCCGCGCCCGCACTCGGCCGACGCGTCCGCCTCGCTCGCCGTCGGGCTCTCCTCGCTCGGGTCGCGCACGGCGCACACGAGCCGCGACGTCCACCGCATGAGATGCAGCCGGACCGGGGGCTCGTAGGCGCCGCCGGATATCGGCTCGGGGGGAAGTGCGTAGCGCAGGGAATTCGTCACCAGCTCCGAGACGACCAGCGCCACGTCGTCGAAGAGACCGCCCAGGCCCCAGCCCTGGAGGGTGGTTCTGGTGAAGGTGCGGGCCGTCCTGACCGCTTCGAAGCGGGGTGGGAGTGCGCACGACGCCGAGTTGGGGACGGCCGATGGGGCGATCGGTGGCAGCCCTCGCCACAGGGGAGAGAGCACAGTCGATCCTTCGGTACCCATCCGAGGCACTCCTGGCAATCGTGGACGTGACACGCACGTGTGCGTTCCCCATCGTTCCCAATGCGCGTGGCGGATGCAAGGGCAGATGCACGTGCACGTGGGGGGTTTGGGGGCGCACGTCGGCGTCCGTCCGCAATTCTCCCTACGCCCTCCTCCGTACGTCCTCCGGCCTACTCCCCTCCGGGTAGCCGGATGCACACTCAATGCACACTCAACGACGGCGGGAGATGGCAGACTTCACCGCCGGGGGTCGCGGGGGTCGCCCCCGGAGAGGGCGTAAGCGGCGAGCAGCGACAAGTCCGGTAACGGAACCGGAAGAGGAGGGTCGCAAAGATGGCCACGAGCGAGTCGAGCGGTTCTGTGGTGCGCCGCATACTCCTGGGCTCCCAGCTCAGGCGGCTGCGGGAGTCCCGGGGCATCACCCGCGAGGCGGCCGGTTACTCGATCCGCGCCTCCGAATCGAAGATCAGCCGCATGGAGCTGGGCCGGGTGAGCTTCAAAGCGCGCGACGTGGAAGACCTCCTGACGCTCTACGGGGTCACCGACGAGCTGGAGCGCGAGGCGCTGCTCGGGCTCGCCCGCGAGGCCAACGTCGCCGGGTGGTGGCACAGCTACGGCGACGTGCTGCCCGGCTGGTTCCAGACATATGTGGGCCTGGAAGGCGCGGCCTCGCACATCGGGATCTACGAGGTGCAGTTCGTGCACGGCCTCCTGCAGACGGAGGGGTACGCCCAGGCGGTCGTCGTACGCGGCCAGCCCTCGGCCGACGAGGCGGAGGTCGAGCGCCGCGTCTCCCTGCGCATGGAGCGCCAGAAGCTGCTCTTCTCGGAGCGCGCGCCGCACTTCCACGCCGTCCTCGACGAGGCCGCGCTGCACCGCCCGTACGGCGGCGAGGCCGTCATGCACGGCCAGCTGCAGCACCTCCTGGACATCTCCGAGCAGGCCAACGTGACCCTGCAGGTGATGCCCTTCGCGCACGGCGGGCACGCGGGCGAGAGCGGCGCCTTCACCATGCTCCGCTTCCCCGAGTCGGACCTGTCCGACGTGGTCTACCTGGAGCAGCTGACGAGTGCGCTGTATCTCGACAAGCCCGATGAAGTGGCGCAGTACGGAAGGGTGATGGAGCGGCTGCACGAGGACAGCCTCTCGCCGGCCGCCACCCGCGACCTGCTGAGGCGGCTGCTCCAACTCATCTGACACATCAGTACGATGACGTCCCATCAGGAGCGCATTCCGGTTCGGGCGCCGCGGGCGCCCCCGTATCTCCAGGCAGGGATGGCACATGTCCTACTTCGAAGAATTGGCCTTCCAGTACATCGACGGCGAGTGGCGGTCCGGCACCGGCTCCTGGGACATCGTCGACTTCAACCCGTACGACGGGGAGAAGCTCGCCTCCATCACCGTCGCCGGCGTCGCCGAGATCGACCAGGCCTACCGGGCCGCCGAGCGCGCCCAGACCGGATGGGCCGCCACCAACCCGTACACCCGCCGGCTGGTCTTCGAGCGCGCGCTGCGCATCATCGACGACCGGGAGGCGGAGCTTGCCGCCGCGATCACCGCGGAGTGCGGCGGCACGGCGCTGAAGGCGGCGTTCGAGCTGCACCTGGTGCGGGAGTTCCTGCGGGAGGCGATCCACCTCGCGCTGCGGGCCGAGGGGCGGATCCTGCCGTCGCCGGACGACACCAAGGAGAACCGCCTGTACCGGGTGCCGGTCGGGGTCGTCGGGGTGATCAGCCCGTTCAACTTCCCCTTCCTGCTGTCGGTCAAGTCCGTCGCCCCGGCCCTCGCGCTCGGCAACGCCGTCGTCCTCAAGCCGCACCAGAACACGCCCATATGCGGCGGCGGCCTGGTCGCCAAGGTCTTCGAGGAGGCCGGGCTGCCGGCCGGCGTCCTCAACGTCGTCGTCACCGACATCGCGGAGATCGGCGACGCCCTCATCGAGCACCCGGTGCCGAAGGTCATCTCCTTCACGGGCTCCGACAAGGTGGGGCGGCACGTGGCCACGGTCGCCGCCGGCCACTTCAAGCGCACGGTGCTGGAGCTCGGCGGCAACAGCGCGCTGATCGTCCTGGACGACGCCGACCTCGACTACGCGGTCGACGCGGCGGTCTTCAGCCGTTTCATCCACCAGGGGCAGGTCTGCATGGCCGCCAACCGGGTGCTCGTGGACCGCTCGGTGGAGCAGGAGTTCACCGAGAAGTTCGTCGCCAAGGTCCGCAGCCTCAAGGTCGGCGACCCGGGCGACCCGGCCACCCACATCGGGCCCCTCATCAACGCCGGGCAGGCGGAGGCCATCGGGGCCCTGGTCGAGCAGGCCGTCACGGACGGCGCGACCGCGCTCGTACGGGGCGGGGCCGAGGGCACGCTCGTCTCGCCGTCCGTCCTGACCGGCCTGAAGGCCGACGCGGCCATCCTCGGCCAGGAGATCTTCGGCCCGGTCGCGCTGATCATCCCCTTCGACGGGGAGGAGGAGGCGATCCGGCTGGCGAACGCGACTCCGTACGGGCTGAGCGGCGCCGTCCACACGGGGGACGTCGAGCGCGGCGTGCGGGTGGCCAAGCGCATCGACTCCGGGATGATCCACGTGAACGACGGGACCGTCCACGACGAGCCGATCGTGCCCTTCGGCGGGGAGAAGGCGTCGGGGGTGGGACGGCTGAACGGGGACGCGATGGTGGACGCGTTCACGACCACGAAGTGGATCTCGATCCAGCACGGCCGGACGACCTTCCCGTTCTGATTCCCCCTTCTGGGGCGGTGATTTAGGACCGGATCCGACCTCTATCGGTCCTAGCCTGATCTCCTCACGACCGAACGAGAAAACGACGGGGGAACCATGCCCACTCATGTGATCGAGAAGGACGTCACCAACGAGCGCGGCACGCTGCTGGCCTTCGTGGAGGCCCAGCGGGGCGGCCTGCGCCGGGCGCTGCTCGGGCTGACCGAGGAGCAGGCGGCGCGGAAGCCGAGCGCGAGCGAGCTGTCCCTGGGCGGGCTCGTCAAGCACGCGGCGCAGGCCGAGCGGAACTGGCTGCTGCTGGCGCAGGAGCGGGGAGCGGAGACCGCGCACGACGAGTCAGCGTGGGCCGACGGCTTCCGCCTCCTGGAAGGCGAGACGGTCGCCGGGGTGCTCGCCCACTGGGAGCAGGTGGCCGCGGAGACGGAGAAGTTCATCCGCTCCGTCCCCAGCCTGGAGGACACCTTCCCGCTGCCGGAGGCCCCGTGGTTCCCGGCCGACAGCCGGGTGTCGATGCGGTGGCTGCTGCTGCACCTGGTCGAGGAGTTCGCCCGCCACGCCGGGCACGCGGACGTCATCCGCGAGTCGCTCGACGGGAAGACGGCGTTCGAGCTGGTGGCGGAGGCGGCGCAGGCATCCGGCGGCGGCCACGGCGCCTGACGGGGGTTGACAGGGCCGGGCCCCCTGTGTCCGCCTAACCTGAGCTCCGAGCGATGGCGGAGCGAGGGAACGGAAGGTGCCATGTCGGCGATCCGGCTGCTGGTCCTGGGCGCCGTGCGGCAGCACGGGCGGGCGCACGGCTACCAGGTCCGCAGCGACCTGGAGCTGTGGGGCGCGCACGAGTGGTCCAACGCCCAGCCGGGCTCGATCTACCACGCGCTCAAGGCGATGGCGAAGCACGGCCTGCTGATCGCCCACGAGACCGCCCCGAGCGCGGCCGGCGGCCCTCCGCGCACGGAGTACGAGCTGACGGCGGACGGCGAGGCCGAGTACTTCCGCCTGCTGCGGCACGCCCTCTCCGCCCCCGACGAGAAGACCGACGTCCTCACGGCGGGCGTGGGCTTCATCGTCGACCTCCCGCGCGCCGAGGCCGTCGCCCTGCTGCGGCAGCGGGTCGCGGCCCTGCAGGAGTGGCGCGAGGAGATCCGCCGCAACTGGACCCCGGCGGAGGGCGAGGACTGGGGCCACATCGCCGAAATCATGGGCCTGTGGATCCACACGGCCGAGTCGGGCGACGCCTGGACCCGGGGCTTGATCGCACGGCTGGAGGCGGGGGCGTACGAGATGGCGGACGACAAGGGAGACACGAAGGCGGGTGACAAGGCGGCACCGGCGCGCGACAAGGTGACCTAGTGCTGTTAGCCTCTTTCCTAGAGCTTCTAGGAAAGAGGTGAAGCAGCATGGTTCGCGCAGGACTCACCCCCGCGAAGGTGACGGCGGCAGCCGCCGAGATGGCTGACGAGGCCGGCCTCGACAAGGTCACCGTGTCCGCGCTCGCGCGGCGGCTCGGCGTCAAGGACGCGAGCCTCTACTCGCACGTGAAGAACCTGCGCGACCTGCGCGTCCGTATCGGCCTGCTGGGCTCCGAGGAGATGACCGACCGCATCGCCGCGGCGGTCGCCGGCCGCGCCGGCAAGGACGCGCTCGTCGCCTTCGCCGACGCCTACCGGCAGTACGCCCTCGACCACCCCGGCCGCTACGCCGCGACCCAGATGCGGTTCGAGCCGGAGGAGGTCGCGGATTCGGTGGGCTTCCGCCGCAGCGTCGAGCTGACCTACGGCATGCTGCGCGCCTACGACCTCACCGAGCCCGACCTGACCGACGCGGGCCGCCTCCTGCGGAGCACCTTCCACGGCTACATCCACCTCGAACTCGGCGGCGGCTTCGGCCACTCCCGCGACGTCGGGGAGTCCTGGGCGCGCTCGCTCGACGCGCTCCACCAGGTGCTGCAGAACTGGCCGGCCCGAGAGACCCGGAGCAAGTGATGAACGAGCCGAAGACCGGCACCCTCGACGTGCCCGGCGCCACCCTCTACTACGAACAGCGCGGCAGCGGTCCCGTCCTCCTGCTGATACCCGGCGGGGGCGCCGACGCCGGGCTGTACGCGGCCGTGGCCCGCCTCCTCGCCGACCGCTTCACGGTCGTCTCCTACGACCCGCGCGGCGTCTCCCGCAGCCCGCTGCACGGCCCGCTCGCCGACCAGCAGGTGGAGGTGTGGAGCGACGACGCGTGCCGCGTGCTCGATCTGCTCTCGCCGGACGAGCCCGCTTACGTGCTCGGCTGCAGCGCGGGCGCGATCGTCGCGACCGGCCTGCTGGCCCGGCATCCCGGACGGGTGCGCCGTGTCATCGCGCACGAGCCGCCGCTCCTGGAGCTCCTGGAGGACCCCTCGCCGCACCGGGCCCTGTTCGCCGAGGTGCGCGAGACGTTCCGCAAGGAGGGCGCCGGCCCCGCGATGGCCCGCTTCAGCGAGGGGCTCGGGGGCGGCCGGCCGCCGGAGCAGCACGCCGAACTGCCGCCCGAGATCCAGGAGGTGGCTCCCCGGATGTACGCCAACCTGCCGGGCTTCCTGGAACACGTCCTGTGCCCGTTCTCCTCCTGGGTTCCGGACCTCGACGCGCTCCGGCCGGTCGCCGGCAAGCTGGTCCCGGCGGCGGGCGCGGAGTCGCGCGAGCAGGTGCCGCTGTACGGGCCCGCCGCCCGGCTGGCGGAGCTCACCGGCTCCCCCTTGGCGGAGTTTCCGGGTGGCCACCTGGGCGTCACGGAGCGCCCGGAGGAGTTCGCCGAGCGGATGGTGGCCGCGCTCGCGGGCGAGCCGCAGCCGGGCTCCTCGGGCTCCGAGGGCTCCCCGGCCTCCTCCGCGGCGGCCTAGGCGGCCCGGGCGGCTAGGCCCCCGGCACCAGCAGCAGCTCGTCCGCGTAGCACCACGCCCAGTCCTCGCCCGGTTCGAACGAGCGGGCTAGGTCGTGTCCGGGCACGGTACGCGCGTGCGCGCTCGCGTGCCGGTTGGGGGAGCTGTCGCAGCAGGAGACGTGGCCGCATACCAGGCACTCGCGCAGGTGCACCCACGTGCCGCCCGTGCGCAGGCAGTCCTCGCAGCCTTCCGTCGTGCTCGGGGTGACCTCGGCGGCCGCCTCGTCCAGGTGGGCGCAGCCGCGCCGGGTCGGGCGGCCCTCGACGTCCGCTGCCACCTGCCAGGTTCCGGCCATATCCCGAGCGTAGCCCGCGACGCGCAATCCCGCAGGTCAGGGCGATTGTCAGACCCCCCTGGCAGGATCTTTCCCATGAGGCTGGCGGTGGCGGAGACGGGCGACGGGGGTGTCCGTCTCCGTCCCGTCGACCTCATGGGGGCGCCCGCCGGGCCGGTCGAGTCGGCGGGCAGCCTGGCCGAGGCGGTGCGGGCGCGGCCGGGGGTCGAGCGGTGGGTGTGGCGGTCCACCGCGCAGCACTACCCGCAGGTGCTCGCGACGGGGCTGCGCGTCGAGCGGTGTTACGACGTGGAGGCCGCCGAGAGCCTTCTCATCGGCCACGAGGAGGGCCAGTCCGGGCAGCCGCGGTCGCTCGCCGCGGCGTGGGCGCGGCTGCGCGGGCTGCCCGTGCCCGCCGATCCGCCGCCGCGCGCGGCCGGCGGGCAGCCGTCGCTGTTCGAGCCGGGGCCCGTGCCGCTGCCGCCGGGCACGGATCCGCTCGACGCCCTGATCGAGGTCCACGCGGCCCAGCTCGCCCGGGCGCGGGCCACGGAGCACCCCGGCCGGCTCCTGCTGCTCCTCGCCCTGGAGTCCGCGGGCACGCTGGTCGCCGCCGAGCTGAACCGCGCCGGCCTGCCCTGGCGCGCCGACGTCCACCGCGCGCTCCTGGACGAGCTGCTCGGCGAGCACTTCCCCGGCGGGCTGGAGCCCCGGCGGATGGCCGAGCTGGCCGAGGAGGTCTCGCGCGCCTTCGGCGAGGAAGGCGGCCGCGTGCGGCCCGACATCCCCGCCGACATCATCCGGGCCTTCGCCCGCCAGGGCATCGCCCTGTCCTCCACGCGCGCGTGGGAGCTCAGAGCCGTCGACCACCCGGCGGTCGAGCCCCTGCTGCAGTACAAGAAGCTCTACCGGCTGCACACCGCGCACGGCCGCTCCTGGCTGCAGACGTGGGTGCGCGAGGGCCGCTTCCGCGCCGAGTACGTGCCGAGCGGCTCCGTCTCCGGCCGCTGGACCACCAACGGCGGGGGCGCCCTGCAGATCCCCCGCGTCGTGCGCCGCGCCGTCGTCGCCGACCCTGGCCGGCGGCTGGTGGTCGCCGACGCCGACCAGCTGGAGCCCCGCGTCCTGGCCGCCGTCTCCCGCGACCCGGGCCTGATGGAGGCCGCGAGCGGCGAGCACGACCTGTACGCGGCCCTGGCCCGCCGGGCCTTCGCCGGCGACCGCGAGCGGGCCAAGATCGCGCTGCTCGGCGCGATCTACGGCCAGACCTCCGGCGACGGCCTGAAGAACCTCGCCGACCTGCGCCGCCGCTTCCCCGCCGCCGTGGCCTTCGTGGACGACGCGGCGCGCGCGGGCGAGGAGGGCCGCCTCGTGCGCACCTGGCTCGGGCGTACGTGCCCGCCGGCCTCCACGGCCCTGCCCGACGAGGCCGGCCTCCCCCAGGCCGCCGGGGACGACGACCGGCCCGGCTACGGCAGCACCCCGGCCGGCCGCGCCCGCGGCCGCTTCACGCGCAACTTCGTCGTGCAGGGCAGCGCCGCCGACTGGGCCCTGGCGCTGCTCGCGGGCCTGCGCCAGGAACTGGCCGGGCTCCAAGCGGAGCTCGTCTTCTTCCAGCACGACGAGGTCATCGTGCACTGCCCCGAAGCCGAGACGGCCGCCGTCACCGAGGCGATCCGCGGCGCCTCGGCCCGCGCCGCGCGCGTCGTCTTCGGCGACACCCCGGTGCTCTTCCCGTTCACTACGGCCGTCGTGGAGTGCTACGGCGACGCCAAGTAGCCCTGACGTCCCGTCACTCCCCTGCGGCAGCCCGCGCCCCCCCTGCGGCCACGCGCGTCCCCCATGCGGCCCATTCCCGCGCGCACCCGGGCCGCCCGCCGCGCACGATGAGCCCAGGGGCGCCCGGCGGCGGCGGCCCGACCGTGACCGCGACCGCCGCTCAGGGGAGGCCCTGCCATGACGTTCAGCCTTGAGCAGCTGCGCCGGTGCACCGTCGCCGTGGACCTCGGCGCCGCCCGCACCCGGGTCTACCTCCGCGACACCGGGCTGATCGTGGACGAGCCGAGCATCGCCGCCGTCAACACCCGCACCGGCTCGCTGATCGCCGTCGGGCAGCTCGCCGAGGGCATGGCGGGGCGCACCCCCGCCCACATCAGCGTCGTCCGCCCGGTCTCCGGCGGCACCGTCGTCGACATCGAGATGGCCCAGCGGATGCTCCGCAGCCTCGTCAGCGACAAGGTGCGCCGCGCCTGGCGGCGCAAGCCGATGCTGCGCGCCGCGGTGTGCATCCCGCACGAAGCGGACCCGCTCGCGCGCCGCGCCGCCGTCGAGACGCTGATGGGCCTGGGGACGCGGCGCGTGGAGCTGGTGGACACGCTCATCGCCGCCGCCGTGGGCTGCGGGCTGCCCGTCGAGCGGCCCGAGGCCACGATGATCGTGGTGTGCGGCGCGGCGTCCACACAGGTCGCGGTCCTGTCGCTGGGGGCGATCGTCGCGGCGGAGAAGGTGCTCGTCGGCGGCGACGCCATGGACTACGCGGTCGTGGAGCACCTGCGCAGCCGCCACGAGCTCATGCTGCCCACGCAGGGCCTGCACCCGCTGCACCTCGCGCTGGCCGCGGAGCCCATGCAGGAGAGCGCCGAGGTCCGCGGCCGGGACGTGGCGACGGGCCTGTCCCGTACGGTCATGGTGAACATCAAGGACGTCCGCGAGGTCATGCACACGCCGCTGACCGCCGTCCTGGACGCGATCGGGCGCGTGCTGCGCGCCTGCCCGCCGGACCTCGTGGCGGACCTGGTCGACCGCGGCGTGATGCTCGCGGGCGGCAGCGCGGTGCTGCCCGGTCTGGACCGCATGATCGAGGACGCCACGGGGATGATCGTACGGATCGCCACCCATCCCGACGTGTGCGCGGTGCTCGGGCTCGGCGCGATGATGGAGGGCAAGGTACAGCCGCTGCACCTGGATCCGCTCGCGTCGTCGTAACAGCCGTCGTAACAGTCGTTGTAGCTGGTCGTGCAGCGGCCGTCGTAGCAACCAGCCGCACAGCGCGGCACTTTGTCGCTTTGGGAACTTGCGTACCCCTCTCCCCCGTTCTCCCCGTACACCCCCGTTGTTATGTATGAGGAGAAACGTCAAATGGCGCTCTGGGACCGGCTCAAGGACTCCGCTACCGCGATGCAGGGTCAGCTGGTGGCGAAGAAGAACGAGCTGAAGAGCGGCGCGTTCCGCGACGCCAGCATGGCCATGTGCGCGCTGGTGGCCGCCGCCGACGGCTCGATCGACGCCTCGGAGCGGCAGCGCGTCGCCTCGCTGATCGCCACCAACGAGGTGCTGCAGAACTTCCCGGCCGACGATCTGCAGGCCCGCTTCAACGACTACTGCCAGAAGCTCACGGCCGACTTCGACTTCGGCAAGGTCAGCGTGATGCAGACCATCGGCAAGGTGCAGAAGAAGCCGACCGAGGCCCGTGCGGTCGTCCAGATCGGCATCGTCATCGGCGGCGCCGACGGCGACTTCGACAAGACCGAGCAGGCCGTCGTCCGCGAGGTGTGCTTCGCCCTGGGCATCAACCCGGCCGAGTTCGACCTCTGACGGCTCCCGGGCGCGCTCACACGGGCTGCGGCGCCGGGCGGGCCGCCGCGGTGCTCCACGTCCCCAGGGAGATCTCCGCGGTGATGCCGGGGCCGAAGCCGGCGATGATGCCCCGGGCGTCCTGCGGCGCGCCGCCGTCCTGCCAGAGGCGCTCCAGCGCGTCGAAGATGACGGCGCTGGCGATGTTGCCCCGCTCGGTGAGCGTGGCCCGGCTGTAGCGGAACCATTCGGGCGCGAGGTCGAGGTACTTGCACAGGTCGTCGAGGATCCTCGGCCCGCCCGCGTGGACGATGTAGAAGCCCAGGCCGGAGACGTCCCAGTCGTGGGGCTCGGCCATGTCGCGCATGGCCGGGGCGAGCATGGCCATCGTGCCCGGCACCCGCTTGTCCAGCAGGAAGTGGAAGCCGGTGTCGCGGACCGCGTAGGAGATCCAGCTCTCGGTGTCGGGCACGAGGTGGGAGCCGTTGCGCTCCAGGCGCACGCCCTCGCCGCCCTCGCCGCGCACCACGGCCGCGGCGAGGGCGTCGCCGAAGAGGCCGTTGGACAGGAGGTTGCCGACGCCGAGGTCGGTGGGCTGGTAGAGCAGCGAGCAGAACTCGCAGCACACGATGAGGGCGTTGGCGCCGGGATAGGCGGTGCAGAAGTCGTGCGCGCGGTTGATGGCCGCGCCGCCGGCCGCGCACCCGAGCTGGGCGATCGGCAGCTGTCTCGTCGTCACCGGGAAGTCCATGTTGTTGATCAGCCAGGCCGTCATGGACGGCATCATGAAGCCGGTGCACGAGGCGTAGACGATCAGGTCGATGTCGCGCGAGGTGAGCTGGGCGTTCTCCAGGGCCCGCCGGACGACGCCGGGGACGCGGGCCTTGGCCTCGGTCTCGTAGAGGTTGTTGCGCCAGGTGAACCCGGGGTGCTTGAGGGTGTCCTCGATGGGCTGGAGGATGTGGCGGGTCTGCACTCCGGTGTTGCCGATCAGGCGCAGCGCCAGGGGCAGCTGGGGGTGGTCGGCGTGCAGGGTGCGCGCCAGGTGCAGGGTCTCCTCCATCGTGATGACGTGCTCGGGTACGGCGATGGCCGGTCGGCAGAGCGTTGCCATGACTGCCTCCTTACCAGGGACTTACCGGTCCAGGGGACTGACCGGGGGACTTACCGGGCGGCAGGGTGCCGCCCTCGTGCGACGGGCGGCCCGGGCGCCCCCGTCGGGGCGCCGGGCCGGCCGCCCTACCAGGCCACGGGCAGGGCGAGCGGGAAGCGCCAGATCGAGCGGGTGTTCCACCGCACCTCCTCCGCGGGGACGGCCAGGCGCAGCGCGGGAAAGCGGGCGAGCAGCGTGCCGATGGCGACCTGGAGCTCCATCCGGGCCAGCCGGGCGCCCAGGCAGTGGTGCGTGCCGTGGCCGAAGGTGAGGTGGGCGGGCGCGCCCTGCCGCTCCAGGTCCAGCTCGTCGGGACGGTCGTAGACGCGCTCGTCCCGGTTGGCCGCGAGGTAGGAGACGTGCACGGTCTCGCCGGCGCGGATGGTGACGCCGTCCAGCTCCACGTCCTCCGTGGCCTGGCGGGGGATGCCCACGCCCTGCCGGTAGGGGATGAAGCGCAGGAGCTCCTCGATCGCGGAGGGCAGCAGGCCGGGCCTGGCGCGCAGCCGCTCCAGCTGCTCCGGGTGGGTGAGCAGGGTGTAGATCATGTTGCTGATCTGGTGGGCGCTGGTGTTGTGGCCGGTGACGAGCAGGAGCATGCCCATCACCGCGACCTCGCGGGCATCCAGGAGCTCGCCGTCCTCACGGACCGCGGCGAGGGCGCTGAGCAGGTCGCTCCCGGGCCGGCGGCGGCGGGCCGCGGTCAACTCGGCGAAATACGCGCGCAGTCCGTCCTTCCCCTCGGCGGCCGCGGCGCCGTCGGGGGTGCCGGGGGCCATCATCGCCGTCGCCCAGCGGCGCAGCGGCGCACGGTCCGGCTCGGGGACGTCGAGCAGCTCGAAGACCGTGTCGAGCGGGAGGGGGGAGGCCAGCCAGTCGGAGACGTCGGCGGGGGAGCCGTGGTCGGCCATGGCGTCGAGCAGGGCGTCGACCGTGCGCTGCGTGCGCGGGCGCAGCTCCTCGACCTGGCGGTCGCCGAACGCCGCTGCCAGCAGGCCGCGCAGGCGGCTGTGGGCCGGCGGATCCATGAGGTTGATCGACTCGGCGTGGTCGACGAGGTCGGGCGTGACGCTCGGGAGGTCGCTGCCGATGAGGGCGGCGCGGCTGAAGCGGGGGTCGGCGGTGACCGCGCGGACGTGCTCGTGCCTGGTCACGAGCCAGGCCGCGTGAGCGGCGGCGCCTGCGAGGCCGGATTCCGGTCCGGGGCCGGGCTCCGGGCGGGGGCCGGAACCGCGACCGGGCTCCGGGCCGGGAGCGGATGCCGCCGAACCGGGGCCGGCCTCCGGGCCGCAATCGCGGCCGGGGGAAGGGCCGGGGCCCCGGGAGCCCGCCCGGCCCTCCTCCGTGGCATCGCCCGCCCCGTCCCTGCGGGGCAGCGGGATGCGGGTGATCGGCGGCTCGCTGCGCAGCCGGGCCAGGAAGGGGTCGAACTCCAGGGCCTCATCGTGGCGGAACGGACAGGTCCACACCGACTCGGAGGTGGTCATCGAAGACTCCCATCCCAAGGGCCCCGCCCCGGTGGCGTGCCAGCTTATTTTCAGACCATGCCGCACCAGTCACCCCGCCACACCCCAGCCTTCGCAGTTCACCCGAATGGTGGAAATTTCGGAGAATCACCCGTCGCATCCCCCACTTTTCCCTTCTTTCTCACCACTCCCCCAGGCTTCGCTCCGGCTCCCCTCCGCGCGCCCCTGATTTCTCCCTGAGAGCCCCCGGCTCCGCCAC
>NZ_JBPQTW010000187.1:0-13788 GCF_051386535.1 Streptomyces sp. URMC 127 | reverse complement strand
GCCCGGTGAACGGGCGGGGCGAAGGCGGGCGCGCCCGCGGCCGGGCTACGCCGGGCGCCGCAGCGGGTGCGGGTTGAGGCGGGAGAAGCCTTCGCGCTCGTAGGGGAAGTAGGGGTACGGAGCCTGCTTGGCGCTCGCGGCGTCGAGCCGTGCCACCTGGTCGGCGGTCAGGTTCCAGCCGACCGCGCCGAGGTTCTGCCGCAGTTGCTCCTCGTTGCGGGCGCCGATGATGACCGAGGAGACGGTCGGGCGCTGCAGCAGCCAGTTCAGGGCTATCTGAGGGACGGTCCTGCCGGTCTCCCCGGCGATCTCGTCGAGGACGTCGACCACGCGGAACAGGAGCTCGTCCTCGACGGGAGGCCCGTAGTCCGCGGTCGCGTGCAGGCGGCTGTCGGCCGGAAGGGGCCGGCCGCGGCGGATCCTGCCGGTGAGCCGTCCCCAGCCGAGGGGGCTCCAGACGACGGCGCCGACGCCCTGGTCGAGGGCGAGGGGCATCAGCTCCCACTCGTAGTCGCGGCCGACGAGAGAGTAGTAGACCTGGTGGGCGACGTAGCGCGGGTGGCCGTGCCGGTCGGCGGCGCCGAGCGACTTCATCAGCTCCCAGCCGGCGAAGTTGGAGACGCCGGTGTAGCGGAGCTTCCCGGCCCGCACGAGGTCGCCCAGGGTGGAGAGGACCTCCTCCACGGGGGTCCCGGCGTCGAAGGCGTGCAGCTGGAAGAGGTCGATGTAGTCGGTGCCGAGGCGCCGCAGGGCGTCGTCCACGGACTTGACGAGGCGTGAGCGGGAGGTTCCGGCGTCCGCCGGGCCGTCGCCCACCGGCAGCCCCGCCTTGGTGGAGATGATCACCTGGTCCCGGCGCCCCTTGATCGCGGCGCCGAGCACCTCTTCGGAGGCGCCGGCGGAGTACACGTCGGCGGTGTCGAACATGTTGAGGCCCGCGTCGAGGCAGATGTCGACGAGCCGGCGCGCCTCCTCGGCGCCGGTGTCGCCCCACGCTCCGAAGAGCTCGCCGCTCCCGCCGAACGTGCCCGCGCCGAAGCTCAGCGCCGGAACCATCAGTCCTGAAGCGCCCAGTCGTCGGTATTCCACAGCGGTTCCCTTCCCCTCACCATTATCGGGACGTCCGTCCCGTTAGGATGGGTTCACCGTAACAGAGATCAAGCGCTAATGGAATGGGAGTCCCGTTATGACGTCCAGAAGTCCGGGGAGTTCCGGCAGGGCCGGGGGTCCAGGCAGTCCGGAACCCGGGAGTCTGCGCCCGGGCGGGCGCACCGCTCGCGTACGCGCCGCCGTACTGCAGGCAGCAGGTGACGCCCTGGCCGAGGGCGGGCTCGCGGGACTCGACCTCGCCGACGTGGCCCGCCGCGCGGAAGTCGGCCGTACGACCGTCTACCGCCGCTGGGGCACGCCCGCCCACCTCGTCGCCGACCTGCTCGCGGACATGGCCGAGCAGTCGCTCCCGCGCACCGAGACGGGCACCCTGCTGGGCGACCTGCGCGCCAACGCCCGCCTCGTGCAGCGCACCCTGGCGGACGCCCGGCAGGGCGCGCTGTTCAAGGCAGTGATCGCCGCCGCGACCTGTGACGAGGAGGCGGCCGCGGCCCTCCGCCGCTTCTACGACACCCGGGTCACGGAGTGGGAGCCCTGCGTACGGCAGGCCGTGGAGCGGGGCGAACTGCCCGCGGGGACGGACACCCGCGAGGTCGTCCGCGCCGTCTCCGCGCCCCTCTACTACCGCCTGCTGACCACCGGTGAACCGCTCGACGAGGCGGCGGCGGAGCGCGCGGCCGTGGCCGCGGCGGCAGCGGCGCAGGCCGGGGCCTTCGCCGGTACGGCCACTTCCTGAGGGGATCCCCGCATGCGCCCTCATGGGCACGACGCTTGCCCGGCTGGTCGGGACACCCGCACGGAGAGAGGCTGGAGGAGAGCAGGGAGAGGGTGAATCGCGATGACCTCCGAGGCAGTGCGCATACCCGCGGGCGACGCCGGGCTCGCCGGCGACCTCGTCGTTCCCGGACCCGTCCGGTCGGTCGTGCTGTTCGCCCACGGCAGCGGCAGCTCCCGGCTGAGCCCGCGCAACCGGGCGGTGGCCACGGCGCTCCAGCGCTCCGGGCTCGCGACGCTGCTGATGGACCTCCTGACCGAGCAGGAGGAGGAAGTCGACGCCCTCACGGCCGGGCACCGCTTCGACATCGGCCTGCTGAGCGGCCGCCTGACGGCGGCGATCGGCTGGCTCGGCCGCTACCCGGCCACGACGGGCCTGGCGGTGCACCTGTTCGGGGCGAGCACGGGCGCGGCGGCCGCGCTGACAGCGGCCGCGCAGCAGCCGGACGAGGTGCAGTCGGTGGTGTCGCGCGGCGGCCGCCCGGACCTCGCCGACGACGCGCTCGACCGCGTACGGGCGCCCGTCCTGCTGATCGTGGGCGGCGAGGACCGCGAGGTGCTGCGGCTGAACCACGCGGCAGCGGACCGGCTGCGAGCGCCCCACGAGGTCCATGTCGTGCCCGGCGCCACCCATCTGTTCGAGGAGCCGGGGGCGCTGGAGGAGGTGGCCGAGGTGGCGTGCCGCTGGTTCCTGCGGCCGCCGCAGCCTCCGGGCGAAGCTTGAACGGAGCGTGAGCGGAACGGGGGGCGAAGCGTGAACGGAGCGTGAGCGGGACCGGGGACGGACCGGGCAGCGCGTGTCCGCGGGGCCCGACGGTCGTTCTCGTGACGAGAGCCCCCTCGCATCTCCGGAGGAGACCTGATGCGCCGAGCCCTTGCCACCGCCGCGCTGGCCGCAGCCGCCCTCACGCTGGGATCGGCCACCGCCTCCCAGGCCGCCGACCGGCCGAAGCCCTCGGACCTGGGCGAACTGGCCGCCATCGACGCCGGCAGCCCGGGTGACAGCGTCGACGGGGTCGTCCGGAAGGCGACCGCCGTCGTGGGAGCGTCGGGGAGCGAGCTGATGAAGCAGGCCGTCCCGGCGGCGGGCAAGGCGGCCGGCTCGGCGGTGAAGCAGGCGACGGATCCGATCCAGCGGACCGTCGGCACGGCGGCGGGGGCGGCGGGACGCGGCGTGGGCGACACGATGACGGCGTCGCAGGGCAGGTCTGCGCCGAGCACGCTCCCGGCCCCGCTCCCGGTCGCCGGCCTGCCGACGGGCTGACGCCTCCCGGGCACGCCCGCACTCCTGCCCCGGGCCTCACCCCCCGGCGGCGCAGACCACGAACGCCCGCATCGACTCGCTGCCGTTGCCGGCGTTCGTGCCGCGCGCGACCCATTGCGGGCCCTGCGCGAAGGAGTCGGTCAGGTAGACGTGGTGCGCGGAGGTCTCGCCTCCGCCGCCGACCGGCACACGGCCGACCGGACAGACCGCCACGGCGGGGGCGTTCGCCCCCGGCCCGACTTCGACGGGCTCACCGAAGACGTGCAGGAATCCCCCCGCCTCCACACCGGACCGGGCCGCCTGCCGCGGGGCGAGGCGGGGCGTGGACGCGAAGCCGTGCGCCTTCTCGTGACCGCTGTAGGGCTCCCGCTCACTGTGCGCGTCGGCGCTCGCCACGCCGCAGACAAGGGCGGCGGCGGCCGCACAGGCAAGGCTGGCGATACGTTTCATCGATGACCCCCTCGAACGTCCGGAACCAGCAATTCCACAATGCTACGTAGAGTGTTGATGCGGTGACAAGACGTAGCGCCGGTATCTCCCCCTCTCACCTCCCGCCCGCTCACGCCTCCCGGACTGCTGGAAGGCTGGGCCCATGAGCACCACGCACCCTGCGCACCCCACGACCGCGGCGGCCGCCCGGGAACGGCTCGCCGGCTACCGGCACCGCTTCGACGCCCGCTTCGCGGCGTACTTCGACTCCCTCGCCGGGAACCTGGACACCCCCCGGCTCAGCCGCTTCACGCCCCGCTGCCTGGAGCTCCTGCGGGACCTCTCCCTGCGCGGCGGCAAGCGCCTGCGGGTGGCACTCCTGTACGAGGCGGCGCGGCTGGTGACCGACGAGGAGGCGCCCGGCCTGGCGGAGGCCGCCCTCAGCATCGAACTGCTGCAGACGCACGGGCTGATCCACGACGACATCATCGACGACGGCGCCGTGCGCCGCGGCGGCCCGTCCACGTACTACGCCTACCGCCGGGAGTTCCCCGAAGACCCGCGGACCGCGCTGGGGCTCGCCGTACTGGCGGGCGACCTCGCCGCCTTCCTGTCGATGCAGGTCCTGCTGGAGGCCGACGCGCCCGCCGGGGTCAAGCAGGCCATGCTGGAGGTGCAGTTGCGCGCGGGCGCGGAGACCGTCGCGGGCCAGATCACCGACCTGGAACGCGACTTCGAGCCCCTCCCGTCCGAAGACCTCCTGCACACCGTGTGCGAATACAAGTCCACCCGGTACTCCATCCTCGCCCCGCTGCGGCTCGGCCTGCTGGCCGCGGGGGAGCAACCGGCCGCCCACGACGAACGGCTGCGCCGCTACGCGACCCTCGCCGGCATCAGCGGGCAGATGCGCGACGACTACCTCGACCTGTTCGGCGACGAGCACACCCTCGGCAAGTCCCCGGGCTCCGACATCCGTTCCGGGCGCCGCAGCTACGCCGTCCGCGCCGTCCTGGCCGCCGCGACCCCCGCGGAGCGCGCGGTGGTGGAATCCGCGCTGGGCGACCCCGGCTGCACGGCCGGCACGATCGACCGCGTACGCCGCATCGCCCGCGACCACGGTGTCGACGAGGAACTCCGCTCCTCCATGCGCCACTACGCCGAAGCCGCCGCCTCCGAGGCCTCCGCCTGGCACCCGCACTGGCGCCCGGAAGCCGTCTCCTTCTTCGAAGGCCTGCCCTTGTGGAACGTGCAGCGCGCGCACTGACACCGAGGCGAAGCCGCCCCGGGACTCCAGCGAGGTCTTGCCCGGGAAGCTCCGGCAAGACCTCGCCACCGGCCGCCCGCCCTGTGCACGCGCGCGCCGCACGGCACCCCTCCAGCCGACCGGCAGCACACCCGCCGCCTCACTCACCAGCACAAACGACCGGCGAACCCGCTGTGCCGGCGCCGGCGGTCAGGCAAGCTCCCTGGGATGGGGGTCAACTGCACCACACCGGACGCGACATGTCCCGAGTGCGGCCATACGCAGGAGCTGCGGCCCGTCGTCACCGGCGGGTGGATCCGCCTCGACACCCAGGCGGTCCCCGCCTCCGCAGTGAGCGATGAGGGGCTCCGCTGGTACGTCACCGCCGACGGATTCGCCGTCGCCGGCGGACAGGGGAACGGCGGCGACTGCTACCTCGAACACCGGCAGGTCTGCAGCCGCCGGCGCCACCCCGCCCACCTGGACCCCATCTTCACGGCTGTCTGGGCCTGCAACCGGGGGCGCGACGGACTGCACGTCGAGGACTGAGGCCGAGCGTCCGCGCTGAGCCATACGGGCGCCTCATGACTGGCAGGCCCCACCGCGCCCGAGGATGCTGGAGCGTGTCGTACGGCGCGGAAGAGCGGGAGCGGGCACGTGAGGGCACCGGGCACGGAGCGTACCGGCGTCGGGCGCTGGTGCCTGCGTCACCTGCAGTGGATGCCCGCCTTCCTGCTCGTCGGCGGCGCCGCCCTCGACTACAACACCCCGCCGCACTTCAGCGCCGAGGCCTTCTACACCGCCGCGCCGATGTCGGCCGCCGCGCTGCTGTCGCTGCGGGCGACGATCCTGGCGGGCATCGGCGCGTGCGCGGCGGACACCGCGCTACTGATCCACTTCGGCTTCCTCTCGGACTCGGGCGGGCAGAGCGAGCTGGCGACCGTCGCGACGGTGTCGGCCTTCGCCGTCGTCGTCAACCGCCTCATGTACTACAGCGCCGTACGGCTGCAGTCGGCGCGCAGGATCGCCCTCGCCGTGCAGCGCGCGGTCCTTCCGCAGCCGCCGGCGTCGATCGGCCCTCTGCGGATCGCCGTGCGCTACCAGTCGGCCGTGAAGGACGCGCAGATCGGCGGTGACCTGTACGGCGTGCAGGACACCCCGTTCGGCGTGCGCTGCCTGGTCGGCGACGTGCGGGGCAAGGGCATGGACGCGGTCAAAGCGGTGGACGTCGCCCTGGGAGTGTTCCGGGAAGCCGCCGACGACGAACCCTCGATCGCCACGATCGCGGCGCGGCTGGACCGGGCCCTGCGCCGGGAGGCGGACCGGCGCAGGGGGGTCGAGCGGACGGAGGGGTTCGTCACGTGCGTGCTGGCCGGCATCCCGCCCTCCGGCGACGAGCTGCTGCTGCTCAACCGCGGCCACCCGGCGCCCCTGCTCCTGCACGGCGGGCAGGCGCGCTACGCGGAGCCGGCCGAACCGGCCCTCCCCCTCGCCCTGGCGGACCTCGGCACGGCCGGGGACCGGACCGAGACGGTGCCCTTCCCGCCGGGCGCGACGCTCCTGCTCTACACCGACGGCCTCACCGAGGCCCGGGACCGCGCCGGGGTCTTCTACGACCCCGGCGCCAGGCTGACCGGGAGGGAGTTCTCCGGCCCGGACGCCCTGCTCGACGCCCTCCTCGACGACGTGGGCCGCCACACGGGCGGCTGCATCACCGACGACCTCGCCCTGCTCGCCATCACCCGCATCGCAGGCACTGAGGGCGCCTAGCGGCACACGCGCGCACGCGCGCGTACGGGTGAGCGTCACCCGTTAGGGTGCCCGCATGGCGCCTCTGATCCTCTTCTGCAGCGACCCGCTCGGCCCCCGCCGGGCGGACCCGCACTTCGCGGACGAGGCGCGCGCCGCCCGCGAGCAGGGCCTGCGGACCGCGCTCATCGACCACGACGCGCTGCTCGCCGGGGATGCCGAGGGCGCCGTCCGCGGTGTCCCGCGCGGGGCGGGGCACGCCTGGTACCGGGGCTGGATGGTGCCGTCCGGCCGGTACGCGGAGCTCGCGGCCGCGCTCGCCGCCCGCGGGGTCACGCTGCTGACCTCGCCGGAGTCCTACCGCCGCGCGCACGAACTGCCCGGCTGGTACGCGGCCTTCGCGTCCGCGACCCCCGCCAGCGCATGGCTGACCGCCCGGCCCGGCCGTGCCCCGGCCGCCGCGGAGCTCGCCGGGCTCGCCGAGCGCCTCGGCAGCGGCCCGGGCATCGTCAAGGACTTCGTCAAGTCCCGCAAGCACGAGTGGCACGAGGCCTGCTACGTCCCCGACCTGGCCGATACGGAGCGGCTGACCGCGGTCGTGGCCCGCTTCGTCGAGCTCCAGGACACCTTCCTCACGGGCGGCATCGTGCTGCGCGCCTTCGAACGCTTCACCGGAGCCGGCGAGGCCCGCGCGTGGTGGGTGGACGGCCGGCCCGTTCTCGTGACTGCCCACCCCGACCGCCCCGAGCTGCGGCCGGCGCCTGCGCTCGACGCCGTGGTGCCCCTGGTGGCCGCGCTGGGCTGCCGCTTCGTGACGACCGACCTCGCCGAGCGCGAGGACGGGGTGTGGCGGGTGGTGGAGGTCGGGGACGGCCAGGTCAGCGACCTGCCCCGGGACACCCGCGCGAACCCGCTGTTGCGGGCCCTGGCCCTCGCGAACGCGGACACCGCCCCGTCCGGGGACGACGCACACCGGTAGCCTGCCGCCATGCTGACCGGTGATCTCGTACGACTCAGGCCCCTCGAACCTTCCGACGCCGAGAGCATGTGGCGCTGGAACAACGACCCCGAGATCGGGCGCTGGATGTACGGCGGCCCGCCGGAATCGCTGGCACAGATCACCGAACGCTTCGCGGCCCTCCCGCGGAATTCGTACGCGAGCACGTTCCTCGGTGTCGAGCCGCTCGGCGAGCAGCGGCTGATCGGTTCGGTGCGGCTGCGCGACGCCGCGCCCGAGAGCGGAGCGGCCGAACTCGACCTCCGCATCGGCGACAAGGACTTCTGGGGCCGCGGCTACGCGACCGACACCGTGCGCGTGATCTGCCGGTACGGCTTCGACGAGCTGCGCCTGCACCGCATCGCCCTCACCGTTGTTGCCGACAACGAGCCGGCGCGCCGCGTCTACGAGAAGGCCGGCTTCGTCGAGGAGGGCCGGCAGCGGGAGTGCTTCCGCCGGGACGGCAAGTGGCACGACATGATCCTCATGGGCCTCCTCGAAGGCGAACTGCGCTGACCGGACCGCGGGTCTGCTCGTGGCCGGGGAACGCTCGCCCGCTGCTATCTCGCCGTGAAGGTCAGGCAGTCCGCCGCGGCTCCCAGGGCGGCCACCGTGATGCCGGGGGCCTGGCACTCCAGGCCGACGTTGTGCAGGCACCCGGCCATCTTGCAGGCGCCGACCCGGCCGGTGGACGAAGCGTCGCCGCCCTTCGAGGGATGGAGGAAATAGGTGTCGCAGTGGGCGTGGGCGGAGTCGCCCACGGTGATCGCGAGTGCGTGGCAGGCGCTGTCCTGGTTGTAGGCGCACTCGTCCACCTGACACACGCTCACCTGAGGCATTTCCACGGCGCTTCTCCTCGGCATGACGTCCCGGCCGGCCACGGTCCGTCCCCGGTCCCCAGCCACGGTCTGTTCCCCCGACGCCTTCCTCGGGTGCCGGAGGGTGACACCGGTGGCCCCGGTGGTTCACCCGGAAGCCGGATCGGCGGGCGGCGTGGTACGTTTCCGGTACCACTTAAGCCTCCGGGTCGCGGATCGTTCCGCGCGGAGGCTTTTTTCATGCCTGCATACCGATCAGTTCTGTCCGTACACCCCGCCACCGATGCCGACCGTCCAGCGCTGGAACGCCTGTGGCTGCTGTTCCGGCATGACATGTCCTCGTTCGACGGCTCGCTGCCCGATCGCGACGGGACGTTCCGCAGGGACCGGCTCGACGCTGCCCTCTCCGGCTCCGGCGTCGGCTCAGGCGTCGGCTCCGGCTGGGCGGCGTACGTGCTGCGCAGCGGCCCGTACGCCGCGGGCCTGGCGTTCGTGCGCGGCCTCGGCGGCCCGGCGCGCGTGATGAACAGCTTCTTCGTGGCCCGCGGGGCGCGCGGGAAGGGGGCGGGTCTGCTCGCCGCCCGGGAGGTCGTGGCCCGTCACCCGGGCCCGTGGGAGATCCCGTTCCAGGACGCGAACGCGGCCGCGGTGCGCTTCTGGCGGCGCGTGGCCGCCGAGGTCGCCGGCGACGCCTGGGCGGAGGAGCGCAGGCCCGTGCCGGGGCGGCCGGACCTGCCGCCCGACGTGTGGATCTCCTTCACCGGCGGCGCCGGCAGCGGCTCCGGGCCGGGGCCGGGGGCGGGGCTCAGGAGCCCTGCGCCGCCTCCTTCGCCTGCTTCTCCTTGATGCGCGCGGCTTCCTTGCGGACCTCGGCCTGGGTGGCGCGCTCGCGCTGCAGCCACTCGGGCATGTCCTTCTTCAGCGCGTCGATCTGCTCGGTGGTGAGGGGGTCGGTGATGCCGCCCCGGGCGAGGCCGGCGATGGAGACGCCCAGCTTCGCCGCGACCACCGGCCGGGGGTGGGGGCCGTTGCGTCGCAGCTCCTGCAGCCACGCGGGCGGGTCGGCCTGCAGAGCGTTCAGCTCGCTGCGCGTGACGACCCCCTCCTGGAACTCGGTGGGGGTGGCCTGGAGGTACACACCCAGCTTCTTCGCCGCGGTCGCGGGCTTCATCGTCTGGGTGGTCTTGTGCGACGTCATGGTGTCAAGGGTATTCGAGCATGTGCGCTACCTCGACCACGACCGGTAGCCTGGCGGGGTGACAGGCTCGGAAGTTTCCCCTTCGTTCCGGCTCGCGTATGTCCCGGGAGTGACGCCCGCCAAGTGGGTGCGTATCTGGAACGAGCGGCTGCCCGGCATCCCTCTGCACCTCGTCGCGGTCCCCGCCGCGGAGGCGTGCGACGTGCTGCGGGGCGGCGGGGCCGACGCCGGTTTCGTCCGGCTGCCGCTGCCGGCCGACCGTACGGACTTCAGCGCGATACCCCTGTACACCGAGACCACGGTCGTCGTGGTTCCCAAGGACCACGTCGTGGCGGCCGTCGAGGAGGTCTCCTCGGCGGACCTGGCCGACGAGATCGTGCTGCACCCCCTCGATGACGTGATCGGCTGGGAGCGGCCGCCGGGGCGGCCCGCGATCGAGCGCCCGGCCACGACGGCGGACGCCGTCGAACTGGTGGCGGCGGGGGTGGGCGTCCTCGTCGTGCCGCAGTCGCTGGCCCGTCTGCACCACCGCAAGGACCTCACGTACCGGCCGCTGACGGACGCCCCCCAGTCGCGGGTCGCCCTGTCGTGGCCCGAGGACGCGACCACCGACATGGTCGAGGACTTCATCGGGATCGTCCGCGGGCGGACGGTCAACAGCTCCCGCGGCCGTGCCCAGGCGAAGGCAGAAGCCCCCGACAAGACGGCCAAGACCACCAGGACCGCCAAGGCGCAGCCCAAGGGGAAGCGTCCCGGTGCGGGCGGCGCCCAGCGCAAGGCCACGGCCGGCAGGGCTGCGGGCAAGGGGCCGCGGGGCGGCTCCGGCGGCGGCGCCAAGCGCGGCGGCGGCAAGCCCCGCCGCCGGTCGTAGCAGCCTCGCGCCGCGGTCAGCTCACGCCCCGGTTGCCGGCTCCTTGAAGGGCACCGTCCGCCAGGGGCTGTCCGGGTCGGCGGTCAGGGCGCGGTGCGCGTCGAGGACCGTCGTGTACCAGGGGCCGAACTCCTCGTCGTCGAAGTGCAGGCACCGGCCGAGTATGTAACCGGCGGAGAACTCCTCCCACGACTCGTACGCGGCCCGCGCGGCGCCGGAGGCCCGCTCGATCGCCGCGTGCATCTCGGCCTCCGTCGCGTAGCGCGCGCCCCGGCCCCAGCGGGCCATCTTCGAGCCCCGGCCGATGTCCCAGGCTGCGACCGTGCGCACCAGGCCGTCGGGCGGCAGCAGGCCGTCGGCGCGGAACCGGGCCTCGTAGCGCAGCACCTGGCCCACCAGCTCGCGCAGGTGCGCGACGAACCCGGCGAAGTCGGGGTCGTCCGTGCAGTCGCCGTTCTCCTGGGCGCGGGCGCGCACCGTGGCCTCGACGGTGTCGCGCCACCGGGCCGGGTCGACGCGGCCGCCGCCCTGCGCCCGGAGCAGTGCGGTCCGCGCTCCCAGGACGAAGTCCCAGTACCAGGGGCTCACGTCCTGGCCGAGGAGGCGCTCCTGCGTCTGCAGCCAGTCCTCGCGGCTGTGCACGCCCCAGTCGCGGGCGATCCGCTCGGTCTCGCCGCGGTAGCCCATGCCGTGCCAGTGGAGGGTGTTCCACGCGTCGCCGTTGCGGAAGCACAGGTGCGCGCCGCAGGCCAGGCCGTGCAGCAGCGGGCCGGGGGCGGGGGCACCGGTGCGGCGGGTCACGACGCGGTCCATCAGGTCGTCCGGGGAGAACAGCTCGTGGTGCAGGTCCAGCCACACCTCGCGCTCCTCGTCGCTGATGAGGAAGTACTGCTCGCAGGGCGTGGCCACGTTGGCGGCGAGGACGTCCACGCCGTCGGGGACGATCTGCGCGAGCGCGCCGAGGGTGGCGTACTCGTAGACGAGGAAGGGGTGCGGGCGCGGCAGCATGCCGGCGGTGTAGACCTGCAGGACGGTGCGGCCGTCGGGGGTCTCGATGGTCAGCATGGGGTGCTCGTCCTCGCCGGCGGCCGCTGCCTCATCGAGACGGACGGGGTAGTAGACGCCCTCGATCGCGAGGGTGCGCAGGTAGGCGTACGAGTCGTCCGACCGCGTCACCTTGTGCAGGTACTGCTCCACGTCGGTGGGGGCCTGCCAGCGGGCGCCGCCCTCCGGTGCCGGGACGAAGGGGAAGATCTCGTCGTGGGCCTCGTCCTGGGCTGCGGCGTGCATGGGACTCCTGTTCGCTCCGGTCCGGCCGGCCGGTTCCGGCTCAAGATCGTCCGAGTACGGTAGCGGTGACGATCCCGGGTGCGGGGAGAGGGGTTGAGGAGCGTCCGCAGCATCCCGGCGCCCGCTGCGACGGCGCCGATGCGGACCAGGGCGCCCGTCCCGCCCGCGTCACGCGGTGAAGCGCCGTACGTAGCGTTTCTGCCAAGGGGTTTCCACGGCGTGCCGGTCGTAGTGGGCCCTGACGTAGGACACGGCTCGGGCTGCGGGGACGCCGTCCAGGACGGCCAGGCAGGCGAGGGCCGTGCCGGTGCGGCCCCGGCCGCCGCCGCAGGCGATCTCGACGCGTTCGGCGGCGGCCCGGGTCCATGCCTCGCGGAGCGCGGCGCGGGCCTCGGCGGGGCTGCTGGGCAGCCGGAAGTCCGGCCAGCGCACCCACGTGGCCTCCCAGGGGACTTCGGGCGGCTGTTTGCCGAGCAGGTACAGCGCGAAGCCGGGCTGCGGCCCCTCGGGGAGGGGGCGGCGCAGGCCGCGGCCCCTGACGAGGCGTCCGGAGGGCAGTTGCAGGATTCCGGCCTCTCCGGCCGTCCACGTCTCGGTCACGCCGCCGAGGTTACGCCCGGAAGCTCAGGCGCCGGCCCCGGAGCTCTTCACGGGTCTCGGACCACGCGGACCGGGTGGCGGACCACCGCGTCGAAGAAGAAGCCCTGGTCGTTGGGGACGGAACGGAAGGGCTGCACGGTGCCCGCCGTGTCCGTCGCGCGGGCCATGAGGCGGGCCGGCCCCGGCTCGTGCGGCTGCCAGGGGACGCTCCAGCGCACCCAGCCGCCCGGCCGGGGCGCATCGTGCAGGCGGGCCTCCCGCCAGGAAGCGCCGTCGTCCGCGCTGACCTCCACCCGGCGCACGCCTCCTCCCCCGGACCACGACCGCCCCGTCAGCCGGTGCCTGCGGCCCGCCGCGAACTCCGCCCCGGGGGCCAGTTCGAAGGCGCTGCGCACGGGCTGGCAGGTCAGGGGAGCGCTGCCGCCGCGCGGGTGGGCGGAGCCGAAGAGGCGGTAGAAGACGGTGTTCCAGGGGGAGAACAGCGGGCGGTCGGACACCTCGATGTCCCCGACCCACTTGACGGAGGCGATGCCCACCCACGAGGGCACCACCAGCCGCACGGGGCGCCCGTGGTCGGGCAAGAGCGGCAGGCCGTTCATCTCGTACGCGAGCAGGACGTCGTCGAGGGCCTTCGCCACGGGCATCGGCCGCCGCACCCGCCCGTAGTCGGTCCCTCCCGCGGTGTACCGCGGATCGAGGCCGCGCGGCATCACGTCCACCGCACGCCGCGACAGGCCCGCAGCCCGCAGGACGTCCGCCAGGCGCACGCCCCGCCAGCGTGCCGCGCCGACCGCGCCCATCGTCCAGGGAGTGCCGCTGACCCGGTCGCCCTGCTGGGTGGCGAAGTAGCTCCGGCCATTGCCCGCGCACTCCAGGACCGCGCTCGACGTCACGGCGGGCAGGGACCGCAGGTCGTCGTAGGAGAACTCCACCGCCCGGCCGCGCAGTCCGCCGCCCCACACCGTGAGGCGCCAGCGTGCGGGGTCGAGGACGGGAGTCGAGGTGTGGTTGCGGACGAAGAACCGGTCGACCGGTGTGTGGTAGCCCGTGCCCCGCAGGGCCTGCCAGTTCGTCTCGGCGTTGGTGTCCCGTACGGTGAACAGCTCGGCGGGCAGGGGCTTGACGATCCCGGGCCTCCCGGCGGCCGCCGCGACACCCGCTCCGGTGCCGGTCCCGGCGGCGGCGAGCCCCGCCGCCGCTCCCAGCAGACGCAGCACGCCCCGGCGCGAGAGCCCCTCCCCCGCCGCCTCGCCCGCCAGGAACTGCCGCAGCCTGGCACGGTCGTAGGCGTGCTCGCAGGCACCCGGTCCACGTATGTCGGTCCCCATCTCCCTGACTCCTCCCCGGAGGCGCGAAGGGCCGGCCGCGGACCCCACCACACGCTAGGACACGCCCAACCGCACTGTCCCCATCACAATTCGGCCGCGCCCCTGTCTCTTATACAC
>NZ_JBPQTW010000186.1:0-14059 GCF_051386535.1 Streptomyces sp. URMC 127 | reverse complement strand
CCCGTCTCCCGTCCCCTCTCCCGCCCCCGTCAAGACCCGTCAAGATCCCCCGTCAAGCGAAGGGAACGTGCCATGACCGAGAGTCGTCCGGTGACGACCACGGACAGCGGTATCCCGGTACCGAGCGACGAGTTCTCCCAGTCCGTGGGGGCCGACGGCCCGCTGCTGCTGCAGGACCACTACCTCATCCAGAAGCTCGCGCACTTCGACCGCGAGCGCGTGCCCGAGCGGGTCGTGCACGCCAAGGGCGGCGGCGCGTACGGCACCCTGGAGATCACCGAGGACGTCAGCCAGTTCACCAAGGCCGACGTCTTCCGGCGCGGCAAGCGCACGGAGCTGTTCCTGCGCTTCTCCACGGTCGCCGGCGAGCTCGGCTTCGCGGACACCGCCCGCGACCCGCGCGGTTTCGCGGTCAAGCTCTACACCGAAGAGGGCAACTACGACATCGTCGGGAACAACACCCCGGTCTTCTTCATCCGCGACCCGCAGAAGTTCCCCGACTTCATCCACTCGCAGAAGCGGCGCGCCGACAACCACCTGCACGACAACAACATGCAGTGGGACTTCTGGACGCTCTCGCCGGAGACCGCGCACCAGGTCACGATCCTGATGTCGGACCGCGGCACGCCGTACTCCTGGCGGCACATGAACGGCTACGGCAGCCACACGTTCCTGTGGTACAACGCCGCCCGCGAGAAGTTCTGGGTGAAGTACCACTTCAAGACCGACCAGGGCATCAGGAACTTCACCGGCGCCGAGGCCGCGGCCGCGGGCGCCGAGGACCCCGACTTCCACATCCGCGACCTCCACGAGGCGATCAGGAAGGGCGACCACCCGACCTGGACCCTGCAGGTGCAGGTCATGCCCTTCGAGGACGCCGCGGACTACCGCTTCAACCCCTTCGACCTCACCAAGGTCTGGCCGCACGAGGACTACCCGCCCCTCGACATCGGCACGCTCACCCTGAACCGCAACCCGGAGAACTACTTCGCCGAGGTCGAGCAGGCCGCCTTCGAGCCGTCCAACCTGGTCCCGGGCGTCGCCGCCTCCCCGGACAAGATGCTGCAGGGCCGGCTCTTCAGCTACCCCGACACCCACCGCTACCGCATCGGCGCCAACTACCTGCAGCTGCCGGTCAACCGGCCCAAGAACGCGGTCCACTCCTACAACCGCGACGGGGCCATGCGCTACGACAACCCCGGCGACCCCGTCTACGCGCCCAACAGCTTCGCCGGCCCGGTCGCCGACCCGCTCCTGCTCGCCGGCGAACACTACGAGGTCACCGGCGAGATCGTGCGCAGCGCCCACCGCCTGCACGCCGAGGACGACGACTTCGTCCAGGCGCGCGCCCTGTGGGAGAAGGTCATGACCGACACCGACCGCGACCACCTGGTGACCAACATCGTCGCGCACGCCTCGGCGCCCGAGGTGCGCACGGAGACCAAGGAGCGCGTCGTCGACTACTGGCGCAGCGTCCACAAGGACCTGGGCGACCGGGTCTCCCGGGGCCTCGGTGTCACCGGCCAGTGATCACCGCACGCCCGCTCACCGGCAGCGGCGCGGCGGCAGCGGCACGAGGAGCATCACGAGGAGCATGAGGAGCACACCATGAGTTCGGCCGAGACCGTCACCCTGCGGCGTCTCGCCTGGGCCGGCGTCGAGGTGGCGTCCGGGCAGGACCGGATCGTCATCGACGCCCTCAAGAACCCCGCGGACCTCGCGGCGTTCCAGGGCATGCCCCGGCGCCCCCTGCCCAGCATCGAGGCGTCCCCGGGCGTGCGGACCCACGCGTTCGTCACCCACCTCCACCCCGACCACTGCGACCGGCTGCTGCTCGCGGAGTTCGCGGCCACCGAGGGCTGCACCGTCGGCTGCCACACCCCGATCACGGACGTCCTCGCCGGGATGGGCATCACCGCCGTGCCGCAGGCCATGGGCGAGCGGCGGAAGATCGGGCCCTTCACCACCATCCCCGTGCCCTCCCACGACTGGCGCGGCGACGACCAGGTCGCGTGGATCGTGGAGGCACCCGGCCTGCGCGTCATCCACTTCGGCGACACCATCTGGCACGGCAAGTGGTGGGAGATCGCCCGCGAGTACGGGCCCTTCGACGTCGCCTTCCTGCCCATCGCCGGGGTGATGGCCCGCCGCGAGGGCATCACGCCCACCAACCAGCCCGCCACGCTCACCCCGGAGCAGGCCGTGGAAGCGGCGGTCGTGCTGGAGGCGTCGACCGCCTGCGCGATCCACTACGACCTCTTCAACAACCCGCCCTACTACACGGAGCAGCACGACGTGCGCGGCCGGTTCCTGCGGGCCGCCCGCGCCCGGGGCATCCACGGCGTCGCCCCGGGCGACGGCAAGCCCGTACCGTACGCGGCCGCCGCCTGAGACCGCGGACACCGCTGCTGCCCGACCGGAACCGGAAGGATGGTTCGTGACCCCACCCCCTGAATCGGAAACCAGGGTTTCACCGCCGCGCGGGACGGCGGCCGAGCCGGGGCCCGGTCCCGCCCGCGGCGCCCCCGGGAGCCGCCGCCTGCTCTGGTACGCGCTGGCGGTGCTGCTGGTCGGCATCAACATGCGGCCCGCCATCGTGGCAGTCTCGCCGCTGCTGGACGAGATCCGGCACGTCACCGGGCTGTCCAACGGCGGCGCCGGGGCGCTGTCGACGCTGCCGCTGATCTGCTTCGGCATCTTCGCCCCGCTCGCGCCCCGGCTCGCCCGCCGCTGGGGCATGGAGCGCACCCTGGTCGCGGTGCTGGCGGTGCTCCTGGCCGGCAGCGCCGTGCGGCTCGTCCCCGAGCTGTTCCCCCTGTTCGCCGGAACGTTCCTGGTCGGCACCGCGGTGGCGGTCGCCAACGTCGTCATCACCGCCCTCATCAAACGGGACTTCGCCGAGCAGGTCGGGCTGATGTCCGGCCTGCACACCACCATGCTCGTCGGCGGCGGCGCGGTCACGGCCGCGGCGACCGTCCCGCTGCGCGACGCGCTGTCGCTGTCCTGGGCGGGCGCCCTGGCGGTCTGGGGCGTCCTCGCGCTGGCCGCGCTGCTGGTGTGGGCGCCCAAGCTGCGCCGGGGCCGGTCGCAGCCGCCGGTCCCGGCGCACGAGGGCGGCTCGATCTGGCGCAGCGGGCTGGCGTGGGCGGTCGCCCTGTTCTACGCGTTCCAGTCGCTGCTCTACTACACCGCGACCACCTGGCTGCCGTCGTTCTACATCGACCACGGCTGGACCGAGGGCGGCGCCGGGGTGCTGCTGGCGGTCTGCATGGGCTCGGCCATGGTCACCTCGCTCCTGGTGCCGGTGTGGGCGCAGCGCTCCCGCAAGCAGAGCTACCTGGCGGTGGCGGGCACGCTGCTGTGCATGGCCGCCTTCGCCGGCCTGATCGCCGCGCCCACCGGGGCGGCGGTCCTGTGGGCCGCCGTCCTGGGCCTCGGCCTCGGCGCGGTGCTCTCCCTGGGCATCGCCTACATGTCCATGTGCGCCCGCACCACGCACGACGCGGGCCTGCTCTCCGCGATGTCCCAGTGCGTGGGCTACCTCCTGGCGGCCCTGGGCCCGACGGCCTTCGGCGCCGCCCGCGACCTGACCGGCTCCTGGACCGCGGGCCTGATCGCCCTGGTGGTCCTGGCGGTGCCGATGGGCATCACCGGCGCCCTGGCCGGCCGCGGCGGCCGGATCACCCGCTAGAAGCGGCGGGGGAGCGGCCGCGCGCCGCGCCCTCGCCGTCCGCGTCAGAGCCAGTCGCGGCGCTTGAAGATGAAGTACAGGCTCGGCCTTCGTTACGTCGCAGGATGCAGTGGCTTCGGTGGGCGGCTGTACCGATGCTTGCGCGACTGTCTCCTCGAACGCCCCCTTCCACAGGCTCTTGAATCGGCTGACTTCACCTTCTGCGTCGCTGTGACCCGCATCCTCGGACAGGGCCGCGACGATGAGTTTCAAGCGACCCCATCTAGGAAGTTCCGGCCGTTGGAAGGCGTTCAACACGGCCTGATGGTTCACGATCCAGTACTCCTGCGCGTCCTTCCCGATCCGGTCGCGAATGGTTCGCGCAGACGGGAGCCTGCATCCAGCCGTAGGCCGTGCAGCTCGTCGTTGAGCTTCTTGAGAGCCGGACGTTCCCGTAAATCGGGCTTCAACCACGGCTGGATGGTGGCCATGTGATCCCCTCTCGCCGTCCTGTGTCAGGTCCTGTCAAACAGATGGAACGACTGGTTCGCGCGAGTTCCCCGGCTTTCGGCTGAGATCGTGTCGGACAGCGGGCATTCTTGGCCGAAGCCGTCAGAGGGCGTCTCGCTTCGTCAAGGCCCCCCGGTGAGAGGCTCACGCTGGATTCACATACCGGTTCCCTCCCGCGTGGAAGGTGAATGTCCATGGAACATGCGAGTGCGCGCGTTGCTGTCCTCCTGCTGATCGGTCTCCTCGTCACCGCCCTGTCCTTGTTTCAGCCTGAAGCCGGTTCCGCTGTCGTGGGAGCCGTCTCGGTGGTGACCCTCCTCACCGAGCTCACGGCCCGTAAGTGAAACCTTCCCGTTCACCGCTGGCGGGGACTCGGGCAACGGCCTGGCGTTGCCAGTCGCGGAGCGGCAACCAGCTCAGGAGCACGCGGTGGGCATCCGCCGTGGCCTCCGTGGAGGTGGCGTGTCAGGAACGGGTCGGATTCCCCTCCTCGCCTTCGTTCCATCTGGCAGGCTCGGGCTCGTGACGTACGCAGTGACTGTAGACATGTGCATCCCGGAGGGCACTCCGGAGATGGACCCGCTTCAGCGGGTCGGCGCCGTGGCTCTGATCGAGAGCGGCTTGGACTCGATCGAGGGCATCGACGGGCCGAACGGCACTGAGGTCGACCTGCTCGACACGATCGTGGCCGTGTATCCGGGCGGGGCACTGCTCAAAGTGATCGTCGATGCCGAAGCGCTCGAGTTCGCGGAAGACGCGGTCCGGGAAGTCGTGGGCGAGATTCTGGAACGGTCCGAGCTGCTCGCGGACTGGAAGGTCGAACGGTGCGAGGTCGAGCTACACCCGGAGCTCGCCCAAGAGAGCCTCGCCGGGGCTGACGGCCCGGACGTCCCTCCGGACGACCCTGCCTCCAGGAAGGCACGCCATACCGAACCACCGGCAGTGGCCGAAGGAGGCGAGTACGACGCTCGGGCGAAGGCCGATGAAGTGCGTGCCCGGATGCTCGCGCTTGCGGACGAACTGCGTTCCTTTCCTCCCGTAATGTTTGGTGTGCCCGAGGACGCGGAGAACGGTGGCGACTGCGGATTCGCAGTAGCGTCCGTTGACGCCCAACTGGCCGCCGGCGCCGTGGTCTACGCAATCGACGTCTTGATCGACGAGTTGTTCGACGACGTGCACACCCTGGAAGAGGAGGACAGCACCGTCGGGGAGTGTGACGGCGCGCTGTGGCACTTGGAGGACTTGCCCGAGAGGTACGCCCTCCAGTACGGCAGCCGCTTCGCCCGCCGATTCTTGGCGACCGTGATCGCCATGACCACTCGATTCACGAACGGCAGTTTCGATAGGCTGAGTTGCGTCGCCGAGGAACTGGCTTTGAGGCTGCTGTTGCGCCAGGCGATCGCCAACCTGGAGCTGTTCGGACTCCTCAGCGAAAGCGTCTCGGCTGCCCTGGACGCCTTCACCGACAACGTCTACGAAGACATGGACCACGAGTGGCTGTACGACGGTTCGAGGGACGGGATCGACGAGGACGCGGTCGGCTCGGCGCTGGGAGTGGCACCCATGCGGTTCGGCGCGTGGTTCACACCGTTCGACAAGGGGAGGTACGTGCACCCGTCGGCGGCGGACGAGCCGGAAGCCGCATTGGGAGCCCCGTCGGCCTGACTGGGGATCAATCCACCGTCGACCGCGGCAGCGGTGTTCCCGGCCGGGGTCACTCATTGACGTTCTGAGCCCCCAACCGTACGGCTAGGGGATGGCCCCGAGCGGCGAGGGCGGCCGTTACCCTTCGGACGGCGCGTTCCACGCTCTCGTGCTCCCAGATGCGCAGTGGCAGCCAACCCAGGAGCCTGAGGTGGGTGTCGGTCTCCCCGTCGCGGCGGACGTTTCCCTGAAGCTTCTGTCGCCACCATGCGGAGTTGTGCTTCGGGGCGCGCAGATGCCGGGGACACGCGTGCCAGAAACATCCCTGGACGAATACCGCGGTCCGCCACCTCGTAAAGGTGACGTCAGCGCGGCGGCGCGGCATTCCAGGGATGGGCAGGTTCACGCGGTAGCGGAAGCCCAATGCGTGAAGGGCACGCCGCAGCGCGAGCTCCGGCGCAGTGTCCCGGCTGTGTTGGGCCGCCATCACCTTCCGGGCATTGGCGTCCCGCGGCGTCGGCACGCCCTTGCGACTGTCGTTCGTGTTCACCTCGGGAGAACTGCTGCGCGCTCATTCGGTAACCGCCATGGTCCGTCGCTGTCGTGTACGGGCAGTGCGGCCCGAACGCGATGGCGGCGCCAGTGATGTGCTCATGAGGAGCGATTCGAGCCACCCCAGCCAAATTTGATCAAACGGTGGCCCGCGTCCTCGCGGTTCGACACTATGCGGTGGGCGTGATCGGTCCGACCCAGGGGGAAGCAGAGGGGGCGCACGGTGATCGAGGTACTGCCGGTTACTGGAGATCGGTCGGAGATGCTGGGCGCGGCCATCGCCTTGGGCAACCGGTACACGAAGTGGTTGGGGTTGCTCACACCGCCCGCGTACCGGAAGTACGCCGATGATGGTGGTTTGCTGGTCGCGCTGGACGGTGGCGAGCTCGTGGGCTACGCGCTCTTCGGTTTGCCCAAGCGCAATCAGTACGTTCGTCTCGTGCATCTGTGCGTGGCGGAGGAACATCGGGGCAAGGGGATCGCGAGCCTCTTGATCGCGGAACTCCGCCGCCGTCAAGGGCACCGGCTCGGGATCCGTGCCAGGTGTCGGCGGGACTACGGGCTCAGCGCCACGTGGAGCGCTCTCGGCTTCGTGCCGAAGGGCGAGGGCCTCGGACGAGGTGGTGACAAGGAGACCCTCGACACCTGGTGGCTTGACCATGGTCACGAGGACCTGTTCACCGAAGCGCAGAGCGACGCCCTGCTGGTCGTGACCGTCGACCACACCGTCTTCTCGGGGCTTCGCGGTGCCGGCGCTCACCATGCCGTCGAAGAGTCGCAGGCTCTTGAAGCCGGGTGGCTTGCCGATCTGGTCGAGCTCGCCTACACGCCACAGCTTCTCCTCCACGTAGCGGCGGTTGAAGACCGGGAGGAGCGGAACCATCAACGTGCCGGACTGTCACGGCTTCGCCCCCTGTCACCCGATACTGCCGCGGTGTCCGCCCGCCAGCAGGAACTGAGCGCGGCAGTGAGCGAGGAACTGCCCGACGTTGTGCTTGACGGCGATCTGCGCGCCCGCCTTCGGTACGTGGCCGAAACGTCCTGTGCCGGACTGCAGGTGTTGGTGACCAGGGATTCCGAGTTGGCGCGGCTGGCCGACATCGCCAGGGACGTGGCACGCGTCAAGGTGGTCTCTCCGGCCGCGGTGACGCTTCATGTGGACGAACTCCGCCAAGCTCAGTTGTACCGACCTGCCGACCTCATGGGAACCGCCTTCTCCACGACGGAAGTCGAACCCGGTAGTGAAGAAGAACTCGTCGCCTTCTTCGACCAGACGGGTGGTGGTGGCGGAGCAGCGCTCGCGGAGCGTCTGAGGGGTCTTTCCCAAGACGGGGTGCTGTGGCGTCGGGAATTGCTACGGGACGGTCAGGGACAGCCTGTCGCCCTGTACGCCTGGGCGTTGGACGGCCGTAGTTTGAATGTTCCGATCCTGCGGACCGCATCGCACTCGCTGGAGGAGACCCTCGCCCGGCAGTTGCTCTTCATGTTGAAGAGGCTCGGGCGGCAGCTAGAAGCCGAGGTTGTGCGGATCGCTGATCCTGGTCTCTCTCGGGCGGCCATGGCCGCGGCGGGTGCGGATGGTTTCGGCGAGGACGACAACGGCTTCAGCGCGCTCCTCGTCGATGTATGCGGGTCGGCGGACTCGGTCTCCACGGCCGCAGCGGAGATCGCGGCGCGCCTCGGTAGTGTGACGCCCTACCTGGACGCCCACGTCTCACCGGAGATCGCGAGCGTCGCCGAGAGGTTCTGGTGGCCGGCGAAGCTCATCGATACGGCTCTGCCGTCCTTCATCGCACCCGTCAAGCCGCGCTGGTCCACGGAACTCTTCAACGTTCCGGCGATGCTCGTGCCGCGCGACGACGTGCTCGGCATCAGCCGTGAGCACGTGTACTACCGGTCCGCCGGTCACCGTGGCGAGAGCGTCCCGGCTCGGATCCTTTGGTACGTCAGCGAAGGAGCCCCCGGGCAGCAGGGCAAGATGGTGATCGGTTGCTCGCGGCTCGATGAGGTGGTCATCGGCGACCCCGACACCCTCTTCTCGCGATTCGAACATCTGGGCGTATATGGTCGTGCCGAAGTGCGTGCGGCGGCAGGGGCTTCGGGCAGGGTCATGGCGCTGAGGTTCTCGGACACCGAGCTCTTTCCCGTACAGGTGACGCATTCACGATTGACCGCGTTGGCGAAGAGGTTGGGGCTACCGTTGTCGCTGATTTCGCTGTCGAAGATCAGCAACGCGCTGTTCCAAGCCGTCTACGAAGAGGGGCACCGAAAGACGTGAGCGAGTCGGAGCGTGCGATGCTGTTGTCCGTCCACCCGCGGTTCGCGGCGGCCATCCTGGACGGAACCAAGACGGTGGAGGTACGCCGTCAGCGTGTCGCCGCTCCCCCCGGGACGCCCGTGCTCCTCTACGCGACCGCCCCCACCATGGCCATCGTCGGCATGGCGAGGATCGCCTCGGTGCAGGTGGCCAGCCCTCGTGAGGTTTGGGCCGCCAGTCGGACGAGTGCGGGCATCAGCCGCCGCGAGTACGACGATTACATGAGCGGTGCGACCCGGGCCAGCGGTCTCTCGCTGGAAGCGCCGGTCACTTTCGAGGTGCCCGTCCTGCTGGCGGCTCTCAGGGCCGCAGGCTCGTTCCATCCACCGCAAAGCTACAGGTACTTGTCTGGGGAGGACTTGCGGAAGCTGGCTGCGACGACGCCCACCACAGGCGACACCCTTCACGAGGTTCTGGGCGATCTGGCGCCTGTCTAAGGCAGGTGCCATATGGGCATGGCCGAGCTGTGCCGGTCGCGCTATCGCGGCCGTGCGGGCTTGGGTGGCTCGTGCCCGGTCTCCGGGGACCGCCTGGCGGCGAGGCGTTGGATGCGCCAGGTTAGGGTCCCGGCGGTGGAGCGGGCGTCGTCCAGGGTGCGCAGACGGGCGGAGTGCTGGAGGTACTCGGGGTCGTGGTTGGCGTTCTCCGCTTCGGTCAGGGCGGCGGCCGGCGCCGGCCAGGGGCGCAACGACTGGATCGGATACAAGGGCCGTGTGGCTTGATGGGAGCTGATGGATGCCCTCCGGGGCGATCGAGGCTCCCAACACTGCGGCATTCGTCGGCGATCCCTTCAAAGGCCACCTCGAACCTGGTCGCGGTCTGAGTAACGGGTGGCACAGCACATGCTGTGCCACCCGTTCGTGCTGTGCGGCTCCGTGGCCGCATGAGTCAGTCGGCGAGGCTCTTGCGGCGTACGCGCAATGAGTACCTCGTTCCTCCTGGGCCGCCGCTACTGCCCCAGCCGCCGCTCGTCGCTACGGTCCACCCGCGCTGTTCCTGCATGTGGGCGGCGAACGCGCGCAAGTCCTGGATCGTGCAGCCGCAGTTCAGCGTGACGCTGATGCCGATGTAGGGGCTGCGAGGGTTGTCCTTGGCGTAGGGGTTCGGCTCCCACTGCACGTCGTGGACGTGTTCCTTGAGGCCAGTGCGCTCTTCGTCGTGCTTGATCCCGTGTGCCTTCGCGTACTCGTTCAGGTCGTCGATCGCGAACAAGTGGCTCGACCACTCTCCGGGCCACACCGCGAAGAGACGGGACTTGCCGGCCATGGCCCGTTCGTAGGCAGCGCGGTCGTTCCCGTGCGTCACCGTGCCGTCGTCGTGCACTTCGATGTAGCAGGTCGTACGGGCGGTGTAGGGGAAGTCCTTCCCTGTTGCCGCGGCACTCCTCGGTTCCAACCAGCCCTCCCGGTGTGAGTCTCCTCGTGACTGCCCAGTCAACACTCTTAGTGATGCTCTGCGGAGGTGAATCGGTAAATTTTGGATGGGGTGCGGCGCTTGGAACGGCTGGTGTCGCGTGATGCTCCACTCCCCAAGGCGCACATTCTCCCCAGATTCTCCCCAGCGGTTGGGGCGGCCCTCGGTGATATTCGCACAAGTGAAGTCGATCAAGGTGTCGCACCCTCGCTGCTACAGCCAGTCGCGGCGCTTGAAGATGAAGTACAGGCTCGTGCAGACCACGGCCATCAGCAGGATCGCGAAGGGGTAGCCGAACGCCCAGTGCAGCTCGGGCATGGCGTCGAAGTTCATGCCGTAGATCGTGCCCACCAGCGTGGGTGCGAACAGGATCGCCGCCCACGACGAGATCTTCTTGATCTCCTCGTTCTGTTCGAAGCCTGCTTCCGCCAGCGCGCGCATTTCCGCGTTCTGCTGCTGGGTGACGAGGGTGGCGTTGACCTGGAGGATGTCCGTGAGGGCCGAGCGGAAGCCGTCGACGCGTTCGCTGGTGTGGGTGACGTGGTCGGCGACGTCGCGCAGGTAGCGCTGGAGCTCGTCGTCGGTGCCGTATTTGGTGAAGCCGGCCATCAGGCCGTGCAGCATGCCGACCAGGGGGCGGGTCGCGCGCTGGAACTCGACCATCTCGCGGGCGAGTTCGTAGATGCGGCGGGAGACCGCGGGGTCGCCGCTGAAGACCTCGGTCTCGATTTCGTCGATGTCGTTCTGCACGCCCGCGACGACGGGGGCGTAGCCGTCGACCACGGCGTCGAGGATCGCGTACAGCACGGCTTCCGGGCCCAGGGACAGCAGCTCCGGGGTGGCCTCCATGCGGCGGCGCACCGCCGACAGGTCGGGGGCCGCGCCGTGCCGGACGGTGATCACGAAGTCGGGGCCGACGAAGACGTGGAGCTCGCCGAAGTCGACTTCTTCCTGGGCGTCCAGGTAGCGGGCGGCCCGCAGGACGACGAAGAGCGTGTCGCCGTACCGCTCCAGCTTCGGGCGCTGGTGAGCCTCCAGGGCGTCCTCCACCGCGAGCTGGTGCAGGCCGAACTCCTCGGCCAGGGAGAGGAGTTCGCTCTCGGTGGGGCGTTGCAGGCCGATCCACGCCATGCTCTCGGGCTGCTCGCGCAGGCGGCGGTACGTGTCCGCCAGGGAGCCCGGTGTCGCGACGCGCCGGCCGTCGCGGTAGACCGCGGCGTGCACGATGCTGCCCGCCCCGTCCCCGGATCCGGCCGCGGGCGGCGCGGGCGGGGCGGCGGTGTCGCCGTCCGGACGGCCGTGCGGCGGGCGGAGCCGGGAGTGCTTGCGGGGAGTGCTCCCGGGCGTGGGGCGCTGGCGGCGGGGAGGGTTTTCGGACACGGGTGAACTCCCTCTCGCTCGTCGCAGGACCGTCGAACAGGATATACATGCCGAATTCGGCCGCCGAGCGCGGCTGCGGACTCATCCTGACTGATCTTGTCGGCGAAGCGGCCTAGCGTGATCGCATGACATCCAGTGGGTCCCCCGTTCTGACCGTCCGCGCCCTCAATCGTGCGCTCCTTGAGCGGCAACTGCTGTTGCGCAGGGCCGCCGCGCTGCCGGTCCTCGACGCCGTCGAGCACCTCGTCGGCCTCCAGGCGCAGTCACCCACGGACCCCTACTACGCTCTCGCCGCCCGCCTCGACGGCTTCGATCCCGAGGAGCTCTCCGGCCTCCTCGCCTCGCGCGACGTCGTCCGCATCCCCGTCATGAGGTCGACGATCCACCTGGTCAGTGCCCGCGACTGGCACGGCCTGCGCGAGCTGTGCCGGCCCGTGGTGGAGCGCGCCTTCCACGGCAATCAGGGCAAGCGCCTCGGCGGCGCCGACCTGACGCGCGTGGCCGCGCGCGCCGAGCACCTCGTCGCCGAGCGCCCGTACACCTTCCACGACCTCGGCCGGGCGCTCGCCGAGGAGTGGCCGGAATACGCCCCGCAGGACCTGGCCCAGGCCGCGCGCGCCCTGCTGCCGCTCGTCCAGGTGCCCCCGCGCGGGCTGTGGGGCCGCAGCGGGCCCGCCGCGCACACGACCGCGGACCACTGGCTGGCCGGCCGGCCGGCTCCCGCACCCGTGCCCGCCCCCGGCGCCGTCCTCCTGCGCTACCTCGCCGCCTTCGGCCCCGCCTCCGTCAAGGACATGCAGAAGTGGTCCGGCCTGACCGGGCTGCGCACGGTCGCCGACGCTCTCCGCACCGGACTGCGCACCTTCCGCGACGAGAACGGCACCGAACTCCTCGACCTGCCGGACGCCCCGCTGCCCGACCCGGCCACCGAGGTCCCCGTACGCTTCCTGCCGCAGTACGACAACGTCTTCCTCGCGCACGCCGACCGCGCCCGCATCGTGGCCCCCGAATACTTGCACCGCGTCTGGCAGGTCAACCGCGCCGCGCCCACCGTCGTCCTGGACGGCTTCCTGCGGGCCGTCTGGCGCCTCGACCGGAGCCCCGGCACCACGACGCTCGTCATCGAGCCGTTCGAGAAGATCCGCACGGCGGACCGAGCCCCGCTGGAGGAGGAGGCCGCCCGCGTCCTGGCGATGGCCGCACCGGGCGACGCCCACGACCTGCGCGTCATGCCGCCCGGCGACTGACGCGCCGCCTCACACCCCGACGTCCCGGCTGCGCAGGTCCGCAAGCGTCTCGCGGCGGACGAGCAGCCGCGCGCGGCCCCCGGACACCGCGGCCACGGGCGGCCGCCCCACCAGGTTGTAGGCCGAGGCCATCGACAGGTGGTACGCGCCCGACGCCGGCACGGCCAGCACGTCGCCCGGCCGCAGGTCGGCGGGCAGCTCCACGTCGTCGGCCAGTACGTCGCCCGCCTCGCAGTGCCGCCCCACCACCGTCACGGTGCGGCCGGGCGCGGCCGAGGAGCGGCCCGCGAGGCGGACGGTGTAGCGCACCCCGTACAGCGCCGGGCGCGGGTTGTCGCTCATGCCGCCGTCGACGGCCACGAACGTCCGGCCGCCGGTCGTCTTCACCGACAGCACCCGGTAGAGCGCGACGCCCGCCGGCCCCGCTATCCAGCGACCCGGCTCCACCGTCAGCCGGGGCAGCGGCAGCCCGAAGCGGCCGCACGCCAGGGCGAGTTCGCCCGTGATCCGCTCGGCGTACGTGCGCGGGTCCACGGCCGCGTCGCCCTCGCGGTAGGCGATGGCGAAGCCGCCGCCCAGGTCCAGCTCGGGAAAGGTCACCCCGTGCCGGTCGCGGATCCGGGCCAGCAGCGGGACCAGCCGGCGCACCGCACTCACGTACGGACCCAGGCCCGCGATCTGCGAACCGAGGTGGCAGTGCAGGCCCACCAGCTCCAGCCGCGGCTGACCGAGGAGCCGCGCCACCGCCTCCTCCGCCTCGCCGCCCGCGACCGACAGGCCGAACTTCTGGCCGTCCATCCCCGTCCGCACCGCCGCGTGCGCCCCGGCCGTCACCCCCGGCACGACGCGCAGCAGCACCCGCTGGCGCGCGCCCGGCGGCACGAGGGCGGCGAGGCGGGCGATCTCGCCCGCGGCGTCGATGACGATCCGGCCCACGCCCAGGCGCAGCGCGGCCCGCACGTCGCCGGGGCTCTTGGCGTTGCCGTGCAGCACGATCCGCTCGGCCGGGAAGCCGCTGTGCACGGCCAGCTCCAGCTCGCCCGCCGAGCAGACGTCCAGGGACAGGCCCTCCTCCTCGATCCAGCGGATCACGGCGCGGCAGAGGAACGCCTTGCCGGCGTAGGCGACGTCGGCACCGGGCAGGGCGTCGCGCCAGGCGCGGGCCCGGGCCCGCACCTCGTCCTCGTCCAGGACGTAGACGGGCGTGCCGAACCGCTCGGCGAGCTCGGCCAGCGGCACCCCGCCGACGGTGAGCCCGCCGGGCGCCTGCCGCGCGGAAGCGGGCCACGGGGGCGCCACGGGTGCGCCTGACGGGCGGGGCGCGGG
>NZ_JBPQTW010000185.1:0-14215 GCF_051386535.1 Streptomyces sp. URMC 127 | reverse complement strand
CCGCCGGGTCCCGCGGTGCCACGTTCGGCAGTTCCTCCAGGGCGTAGTGGAGCTGTTCGAAGGTCTCCATCGCTTCCATGCCGGCCATTGCCGCCTCCTTCTCCTTCGTTGCGGTGTTCGTGCCTTACAGGTCCGTCCACAAGCGCGGGCCGCCGTGCCGCAGCCGCAGCAGGAACGCCAGCGCGCCCGCGGTGCCCGTGCCATACGGGGCGGCGCAGCCGCGGCCGGTCTCGTCCAAGGTCACCAGCAGCCCGGCGGGGGTGACGGTGCTGCGGGCCGCCAAGAGGGCCGCGAGCGTCCGGGCTCCGGCGTGGAAGCGGGGCGAGCCGGTGGCGCGGGCGAGGTCGAGCAGGAACTCGCCGTCCCCGGCCAGCCCGTGACAGGCCGCGGTCGTGCTGCGCCAGCGGGCGCGGAGCACGGCTTCCCCGGCTGCCAGGGCGAGTTCGAGGGCGCGCGCGTCACCCGTGGCCTGCCAGAGCCGGACGAGGAAGGTGCCCATGCCTGACGATCCGCTGCACCAGTGGGCGGAGCGCGCGAACGGGGCCGGGTCGTCCGTACGCCGCGGCCACCACGCGGCGCCGTCCTCCCTGTCTGCCGTCGCCGCCAGCGTGCCGCCCGCCCCTACCGCCGCCTCCAGGAACGCCTCCTCGCCGGTGGCCGCTGCCGCCGCCAGCAGGAAGGCGCCGATCCCGGCGACCCCGTGCGCGTACCCGAGATACGTGCCCCCGGCGAACGCGGAGTCGAAGCCCTCCGGCACCGGCCACTCCACCCCGTGCGGGGTACGGCGCGCGGCGGCGAGCAGCCCTCGTGCGCAGGCCCCGGCGCGGCCGGTCGCCAGCCGCAGGTGCATGAATCCCGCGCCCGCGGCGCCGTGGCACACGTCCGGCTGTGGCCAGCGCACGGGCAGGCCGTGGGCGAGGGCGCAGGCGTACGCGGCGAGGCCGTCGTCCGCCAGCAGACCGGCGGCGTCGTACAGCGCCCAGGCCGTGCCCGCACGGCCGAAGTGCAGGCCCGGCAGGACGGCGGGGTCGGCGGTCGTCCGCCGGACGATCCAGTCGGCGGCCGCCCGCGCGGTCGTACGGGCGGAGGCCCGTACGTCCTCCGGCAGCGCGGGGGTGGCGGCGGCGCGCACCAGCACGCCCAGGACGCCGGCCGCCCCGTGCTGGACATTGCACGGGTCGGTGCGCAGCCCGCCGGGCGTGGTGGGCCACAGCCGGTCGGTGCTGCGGGGCTGCACGGTGGCGGCGAGGTGGGCCACGCCGTCGGCGAGAAGCCGGTCGAGCAGGGCGTCGGGCAGGGGGGCGGAGCCTGCCTCGGTCACCGTTCCCCGCGGCTCCGCCGTAGCCCCGTCCGGCGCCCGGCCGCCGGGCGGCGTCCCGCACCGGCGCGGCACCGCCCGCGCCCGCGGCAGCAGCGTCCGCCGCCCCGGGTCCGTCCGCCGCAGGCCGCCGATCAGGGGCGCCAGCCGCCGCGCGGTCTCCCCTTCGCGCGCCGCGAGCCGCAGCCATCCGCGGGGGACGCCGCCCGCCGCGTCCGGCGGTGGAGGGTCGTGGCCGGTTGCGAGCAGGAACAGCAGGCCGCCGAGGGCGAAGAGGTCGTCCCGCGGGTCGGCGCCCGTCCCTCCTCCCGGCGCCCGGTAGCCGGGCGTGCCCGCGAGCCCCACCGCCTCGCCCGCCCGGGCCGCCGACTCCAGGTCGATGAGCCGCAGACCGCCGCCGGGCCGCACGATCACATTGCCCGGCGCGAGGTCGCCGATGGCCAACCCGGCCCCGTGCACGGCCTCCACCAGCGCGAACAGAGCCTTCACGAGAGGCGCAGCCACCGGCCACGGCACGCCGGGGCGGCTGTCCCCGCCACGGTCCTGCTCCCGCTCCCGCTCCCGCTGCCGCGTCACTTCCGTCACCCGGCAGCACAGCGCCGTACCGGGCACGTTCTCGCGGACGAGGAAGACCTGGCCCTCCCGCTCGACGAGTTCCAGAGGACGGGGCGTGAGCCCCGGGGCCGCCCGCATCAGCAGGTCCGCGACCTCCGCCTCGCGGCGCAGGGCCGTACACGCGTCACGCCCCGAGCCGTCCACCTCGACGTGCGCGAGGGCCTGCTTGACCACGACCTCTTCGCCGGTCGCCGTGTCCGTCCCGGTGTAGACGCCGCCCCGGGCCGAGCGCCGGAGCGCGCCGGTGAGGGCGTAGCGCCCGGCGAGGAGCGCGGGCGGGCCCGGCCCGGAGGCCCGTCCGTCCCGCCGCGGTCCGAGCGGATCCACGGCCCACGGCGGCGGGTTGAAGCGCGGCCCCCGTACGTCCTCGGCGCGCTGTCCGCCGGGCGCGGTGAGCATGGTCCTGTACAGGCCGTCGGGGCTCAGCTCGGGGCGGCCGGTGAAGGCGCCGTAGCGGTAGTGGACGCGGCTGCCGGGCCGGTAGGGCCGGTCGGAGAGGACGGCCGGGCCGGGCAGGCCGGCCGTGGCCGCGTGCAGGGCCTCGGCCAGCGCGGGGAGGCCGTCATCGTCGGCGGGGTAGAGGGTGATGAACTTGCCAGCCGAACCGCGCTCGCGGTCCCGCGAGTTGACGCTCGCGAGCTGCGCGGGCCCGGCCGCGAACTTGAAGGCGCACCGCGCCCCGGCGGCGACCCCCGCCACCCGGCGCAGGACCTCGGCGCCCGCGCCGGTCGCCGCGCTCACGTGGATCTTCCAGCCTTGCGCGCGCGGTACGTGGAGGGGCGGGCGCGCCGTCGCCCACAAGTCCCCGGCGGAGACCCGCCACTTCGGGCCGCCGGGGACGGCGCCCTCCAGGGCCGTGACTACGGCGCTCACGAACCCGTTCTCGCTCACTCAGGGGAGATGCCCATACGGCAAGCCGACTCGCTTGTCACGACGACCAGTTCACCTGAACGGGTTACGGTCCCTGTGTTCGTTCGTCGCTCAGCCGTACAGCTCCCTGTACGACGGGAACACCCCGCCCGGCCCGTCCACCGTCTCCGCCGCCAGCGCCGCCTTCACCACCGCGCGCGTGAGGACATCCGCGCCCGCCGCCAGGATCTCGTTCAGCGCGCCTGCCGCCAGCAGCACGGCCGTGTCCCCGAAGACGTCTTCGGCCACCAGCGGACGGTCGCCCGTGGCCAGCGCGAACACGGTGTCGCCGTCGTTGAGCAGGTGCACCGGCCGGACGGCGCGCGCCAGGCCGTCGTGGGCCGTCCCGGCGAGCTTCTGCGCCTGGGCGCGGGTGAGCGCGGCGTCGGTGGCCACGACCGCGAGCGTGGTGTTGAGCGGCGGCCGGACGGACGCCGCCGAGCGCTTCGCCGACTCCTCCCGCGCCGCCGCCAGCCGCTGCTGCGCGGCCGCGTGCCGGGCGGGGTCGGGGCGCTCGGCCACACCCTCGTACGGCTGCCCGGCCATCTGGCCATACGCGTGGCCGTACGTCTGGCTGTACATCTGCCCGTAGAGGACGCCCGTCGCCGGATCGACCGCGGAACCGGCAGCGTTGAGGACCGCCAGCGCCGCGACCGTCGCGCCCGAGGGCAGGACGAGGCTCGCCGTGCCCACGCCGCCCTTCATGCCGCCGGCCACCGCGCCCGTGCCGGCGCCGACGTTGCCCTGCGGGACGGGCGCGCCCACGTCCTCGCGGGCCGCGGCCTCCGCGGCCTCGCGGCCCAGCGCGGCGTCCGGCCGGGCCCGCCAGTCACCGCCGCGGCCGAGGTCGAAGAGGGCGGCGGCGGGGACGACCGGGACGACCTGGGACGGGTCCGGGCCGACGCGGAAGCCGCGGCCGCAGTCCTCCAGCCAGGCCATCACGCCGGACGCGGCCTCCAGCCCGTAGGCGCTGCCGCCGGTGAGGACGACCGCCTCCACGCGCTGGACGAGGTTGCGCGGGTCGAGGGCGTCGGTCTCGCGGGTGCCGGGCCCGCCGCCGCGGACGTCGACGGCGGCGACGGCGCCGCCTTCCGCGGTGAGGACGACCGTGGTGCCGGTGAGTGCGCCGTCGCCGCGGCGCCGGGCGTGGCCCACGCGGATGCCGGCGACGTCGGTGAGCGCGTCCATGGCCCCGGGGGCGGGTGCGTTCGTCATGCAGTCATGCGTATCACGCCTCCGCGGGCGGTGGGTTCCTTGTGGACAACCCCACTCCCACCCCTACGGTCACCGCCGCCACGAGCCCCGCCAGCAGCACCGCCCGCTGCCCGGCGAACGTGCAGGCCAGCACCGCGAGTGCGGACACCGGCAGCACCAACTGCTGGGCCAGGGTGCGTTTGTAGTGCCGCGAGTGGATCAGCCACACCGAGAACATGAACAGCGCCCCCGGGACCGTCACCGCGCTCGCCGCCGCCGCCGTCGAGACGTGCGCCTTGCCGGCGGCCTGCTCCACGGCGACCTCGATGCCCGCGCCGATCGCCGCCGCCGACCCGAAGACGACGTAGTGCCCGTAGCCCCACAGGAACGCCTGGCGGTTGGAGGCCAGGTGCAGGTGGATGGGGACGGCGAAGTAGATCCAGAACGCGGCGAAGATCAGCAGGAGGCCGCCCGCCGCCATCGGCAGCAGCTCGTCCAGCGCCTCGCTCTCCTCCAGCGCCGACTGCACGGCGACCGTGGCCGCCGAGACCGTCTCGCCCAGCACGATGATCGTGAACAGCCCGTACCGCTCGGCGATGTGGTGCGGGTGCCAGGCCGTCTGCCGCGTCCTCTCGGCGAAGGCGGGAACCCCCAGCTCCAGGACGGCCATCACCAGGAACACCCACGGCTTCGCGTGGTCGGGCAGGAACAGCACCCCCAGCCAGCCCACCTGGCAGGCGCTCACCCCGGCCGCGTACTTCAGCGCCGTCCGCTGCTCCGCCCCCTCGGCGGAGAACGCGGCCCGCAGCCACTGCGACACCAGCGCCAGCCGCATCACCAGATAGCCGAACCACACCACCGAGAAGTCGCTGTTGTCGAAGGCGCGCGGGATCCCGGCCGACAGGATCAGCACCCCCGCGATCTGGACCAGGGTCACCACCCGGTAGAGGACGTCGTCCGTGTCGTACGCGGACGCGAACCACGTGAAGTTCAGCCACGCCAGCCAGATGGCGAAGAACACCATCAGGTAGCCGGGCACGCCGTGCTCCGGGTGACCCTCGGCCAGCGCGTGCACCAGCTCGCGGCCCGCGACGGCCACCGCCACGACGAAGCACAGGTCGAAGAAGAGCTCCAGCGGCGTGGCCGTCCGGTGTGCCTCGTCACGCCCGCGGCCCGTCATGCGGCGCAGCACGGGGGAGGGCGGCGGCCCGCCGGGTTCCCGTGGGGCGGGTGCGTCCTCGCTCATACGGCGATTCTCACCGCGGACGGGGTCGCTCGCGCGGCGGGGCGGTACGTACGGGGTCGCTCGCGCGGCGGGGCCGGGTCGCTCGCGCGGCGGAGCCATACGTACGGGCTGCGGCCGGTTCGGCACCGCCGGGTCGCGTCGTCGTGGTTCCTCGCCGTTGCGGCGGAGGGAAAGCGGCCCGCCGCGGCGGTGAGAAGCCACCGGGCCGTGGCGGCGGGATCCGCGGCACTGCGACCGCGGCGGTCGCCCTGCGCCTCCGCTTACCCTGGGCGTATGAGTGACACCGCCCCCGGGCCCGCTCCGCGGCCGAAGAACCCCGCCGCTGCCCTGATCTTCGACGACCCGCTGTCGCAGCAGTCCTCGGACGACACCGACCGCGGCTGGGGCGAGCGGCCCGCCTCCGGCGGCTCCGCCGCGGATCTCGCCCGCTTCCTGGACGAGAAGCCGCCGCACCACATCTGACCGTCGCCCCCGGGCGCCCGCCCGGCGCCTACCGCGGCGCCGGCACCGTCTCCGAGCCCGGCTCGCGCCGCTGCTCGACGAGCGCGTCACGGATCTGGGCGAGCAGCTCCAGCTCCGTCTCCTTGGCCGGGGCGGCCGGCTGCCGCGCCGCCTGCCGCTCCTGCCAGCGCTTCATCGGCAGCAGCATCAGGAAGTAGACGACCGCGGCCGTGATCAGGAAGGTCAGCGAGGCGCTGAGCACGGAGCCCCACTGGATCGAGACGCCCTGCGTGACCTCGCCGGTCTTGGCGTTCACGGCGCAGGGGCCCTTGATGCAGACCGCGTAGTGGTCGAGGTCCTTGGTGCCGAAGGCGCCCACGACGGGGTTGATCACGCCCTTGACCACCGCGTTCACGATGTTCGTGAACGCGGCTCCGATGACGACGGCGACGGCGAGGTCTATGACGTTGCCCCGCATGAGGAACGCCTTGAAGCCGCCGAGGACCCCGGTCTTCGTCGTCACTGCTCAAACCCTTCTGTCACGGTTTACGCCCGGATGGTCCGGATACTGCGGAATGAAGGATTCCATATCCGGCCGGGGGCCGTCCTCACGGCAGCTCGATGCCCAGGTCCCAGCCCTTGTGCACGTCCGCGCAGAGGCAGCCGCGCTCGGCGGTCTCCGGCAGGGCGGTCACGGCGGCGAAGAGCACCTCGCGCAGCCGGCCCACGTTCTCCCCGAAGACCCGCATGACCTCGTCGTGCGAGACGCCCTCGCCCGTCTCGGCGCCCGCGTCCAGGTCCGTGACCAGTGCCATCGAGGTGTAGCAGAGTTCCAGCTCGCGGGCGAGGACGGCCTCGGGATGCCCGGTCATGCCGACGACCGACCAGCCCTGGGCGGCGTGCCAGCGCGACTCGGCGCGCGTGGAGAAGCGCGGGCCCTCTATGACGACCATCGTGCCGCCGTCCACCACCGGCTCCCAGCCCTTGCCGCGCGCCACCGCGACCGCCACCGCGCGGCCGGTGGGGCAGTAGGGGTCGGCGAAGCTGGTGTGGACGACGTTGGGCACCCGGCCGTCGGGCAGCATCTCCCCGTCGAAGTAGGACTGCGCCCGCGCCTTCGTGCGGTCCACGAGCTGGTCCGGGACGACGAGCGTGCCCGGCCCGTAGTGCGGCTGCAGCCCGCCGACCGCGCACGGGGCGAGCACCTGGCGCACGCCGAGCGAGCGCAGCGCCCACAGGTTGGCCCGGTAGTTGATGCGGTGGGGCGGCAGGTGGTGACCGCGGCCGTGGCGGGGGAGGAAGGCGACCCTGCGGCCGGCGAGCTCGCCGACGAAGAGGGAGTCGCTCGGCGAGCCGTACGGGGTCATCACCGTGACCTCGGTCACGTCCTCCAGGAAGGAGTAGAAGCCCGAGCCGCCGATGACGCCTATGTCCGCACGCGCACTGTGCATTTCGACCATGGACGTCACCCTAACGGCGGGCGCGCGCACGCCACAGGGCCCTTCACCTGCGCGCGCGGGTGAAGGGCCCTGTGGGCGGAAAGCGCAGTACGGCGGCGGGGCCTCAGGCGGCCGACGTGCCGGTGGCCGCGGGGGCCGACGGCTTCGACTCGCTCTTGGCGGCCGTGGTCGTGGTCGTGCTGGACGACGAAGACGACGAGGCCGAAGAGGACGACGAGGACTTCGCGGGCGAGCTGCTGGACGACGAGCCGCGGCTGTCGTTCCGGTAGAAGCCGGAGCCCTTGAAGACGATGCCGACCGCAGAGAAGACCTTCTTCAGGCGTCCCTGGCAGCTGGGGCACTCGGTCAAGGCGTCATCGGTGAACTTCTGCACCGCCTCGAGGCCCTCGCCGCACTCGGTGCACTGGTACTGGTAAGTCGGCACTTGCTCCTCCTGGCACTCTCACTCGTTGAGTGCTAACGACGCTCCATACTGCAGTATTCCGGTCCGTCAGTCCACCGGAACGGCCTCACGGTGACCGACCCCACGTGCCGCGACCACCGACTCCGAGCGCGGAGTCAGGGCCTTCCGCAGCGCCAGCAGGACCAGCAGCGCGGCCGCCGTGCCGCCCAGCGGCACCAGGAAACCGGTGCTCGCGCCGTGGGCGTCGATCAGACGGCCGCCCACGGTCGCACCGGCCGCCTGGCCGAGGCCGACGGCGCCGGTGAGCCAGGTGAACGCCTCGGTGCGGGCGCCCGCCGGGACCAGCTTCTCCACCAGCGTGTAGCCGGTGATCAGCGACGGCGCGATGCACAGACCCACGGCCATGCCGAGGGCGCCCAGCAGCACCATGTGGTGCGCGGCCCACAGCGGGGTCGTGGCCAGCACCAGCAGCGGGTAGGCCAGCAGCAGGCGGCGCTGCGGGCTCGTCTTCCAGGCGATGACGCCGCAGGCGATGCCCGCGATCATGTTGCCGGCCGCGAAGGCGCCGTACATCAGGCCGTTCAGGCCCGGCTCGCCCATCTCCTTGGTGAAGGCGGTCATCGACACCTGCATGCCGCCGAAGACGGTGCCGATGCCCAGCATGACGATCGCCAGCACCCGCACGCCCGGCACGGACAGCGCCGAGACGCGCTTGCCGGCCTCGGCGGCACCGGCCGCCCCGCGGCTCGCCTGCGGCTGCGTGCGCCGCTGCGAGGCGAACAGCAGACCGCCGGCCAGCGTCAGCACGGCCTCCGCGATCAGGCCCGCCGCCGGGTGGACGCCGGTGCACAGCGCCGTGGCCAGCACCGGGCCGATCACGAAGGTGAACTCGTCGGTGACGGACTCGAAGGCCGCCGCCGTCGGCATGAGCGGCGAGCCCTCCAGCTTGTTCGCCCAGCGGGCCCGCACCATGGGGCCGATCTGCGGGGTCGAGGCGCCGGCCGGCACGGCCGCGGCCAGCAGCGCCCACAGGGGAGCGTCCGACAGCGCGAGCACCGTCAGCAGCGAGATCGCCGCCGCGTGCACGACGACGCCGGGGATCAGGACCGCGGCCTGGCCGAAGCGGTCCGCGAGCTTGCCGCTCTGCGGAGCGAACAGGGCCATGGCCACGCCCGCCGTCGCCGAGACGGTGCCGGCGGTGCCGTACGAGCCGGTGGTGTCGTTGACCAGCAGCAGGATGCCGATCGTCAGCATCGCGAACGGCTGCCGGGCCAGGAAGCCCGGCAGCAGGAACGTCCACGCGCCGGGGGTGCGCAGCAGCTGCCCGTATCCGGGCCGTTCGTTGACCGTGGATGCCACGGCCCAGGCCTTTCCGCCGCCTGGTAGCGCGCCGCCGGACGGCAAGCCGCCACGGAGCGCGCCGAGAGCTGTCCTCTCGCGCAGGACCGTGGTAGATGCCTTCCGGCCGCCTCGTGCGACCGCGGCCGCCGTGCGGTCGCGCCAGCCCTGCATCAGGCAGAGTTGGTTCGGTGTGAATCTGGGGAATCCTCCCGCGCGGGGCGGGAGTGAATGATTACTTCCTCTTTATCATACGGGGGCCTTTGGATATGCCTATGGCCTTCGTCACAGAGGACCGGGCGGAGGGCCGGGCAGAGGGCCCGGCAGGGGCCCCGGCGGAGGATCCGGCAGGGGCCTCCGCATGGTTCCCCGTGGTCCCCAGCCAGCCCGCCAGCTTGCCGCCCTCGCCGACCGCCCGCAGCCGCTTCTCGGCCGCGTCGCGCACCGGGTCCGTGGCCACCACCAGCAGCTCGTCGCCCAGCCGCAGCACCGTCGAGGGCCCCGGCACGAAGCTCTTGCCCTCCCGTACGACCAGCGTCACCGCCGCGCCCGCGGGCAGCCGCAGCTCCGAGACCTCCACGCCGTGCATCCGCGAGCCCTCCGGGATGGAGACCGACAGCAGGTGGCCGCGCAGCCGCTCCAGGGGCGCGGACTCGATGCCGAGGTCCTCCGGCGGCTCCTTCTCGCCCAGCCGCAGGTGCCGGGCCAGCCAGGGCAGCGTCGGGCCCTGCACCAGCGTGTAGACGATCACCAGCACGAAGACGATGTTGAAGATCCGGCGGCTGTCGTCCACCCCGGCCACCATGGGGATGGTGGCGAGCACGATCGGGACCGCGCCGCGCAGCCCGGCCCAGGACAGCAGCGCCTTCTCCTGCCAGGGCGTACGGAAGGGCGCCGTGCTCAGGAACACCGACACCGGCCGCGCGACCACCGTCAGGACCAGCCCCACGACCAGCGCGGGCAGGATGTCGTCGCCCAGCTCGTGCGGGGTGACCAGCAGGCCCAGCAGGACAAACATGCCGATCTGGGCGATCCAGCCGAGTCCCTCGGCGAAGCCGCGCGTGGCCGGCCAGTGCGGCAGCTTGGCGTTGCCGAGGATCAGCGCCGCGAGGTAGACGGCGAGGAAGCCGGAGCCGTGCGCGAGGGCGCCGCCCGCGTAGGCGGCGGTGGCGATGGCCATCACGGCGATGGGATAGAGGCCGGAGGCGGGCAGGGCCACGTGCCGCAGCCCGTACGAGCCGAGGAGGCCGATCGTGATGCCGATGGCGGCGCCGATGGCCAGCTCCAGGGCGATCTTCCCGAGCAGCAGGTACCAGTGCTCGACGGGCCCGGCCGCCGAGAAGGCGACGACGAGGATGACGACGGGGGCGTCGTTGAAGCCGGACTCGGCCTCCAGGACGCCGGTGAGCCGGGCCGGCAGGGGGACGTTGCGCAGGACGGAGAAGACGGCCGCCGCGTCCGTCGAGGACACCACCGCACCGATGATCAGGGCCTGCCGCCATTCGACGCCCGCCAGGTAGTGCGCGGCGGCGGCGGTCAGGCCCACGCTCACCGCGACGCCGAAGGTGGACAGCACGGCGGCGGCGGGCAGCGCGGGTTTGATTTCGTGCCACTTCGTCCCGAGACCGCCCTCGGCGAGGATGACGACCAGGGCGGCGTAGCCGATGACCTGGGTCAGCCCCACGTCGTTGAAGGAGACGCCGATGCCGTCCTGGCCGATGGCGACGCCCATGCCGAGGTAGATGAGCAGGCTCGGCAGCCCGCTGCGCGAGGAGATGCGCACCGCCGCCACCGCGACGAGCAGCACGAGGGAGCAGATCAGCAGGAGTTCGTTGAGGTGGTGGACAGTCAGGGGCCGGTCCCTTCACGCGCGCACCGCGGTGCGTGGTCGGTGCAATGCCGGGGCGCATTGCCATGGGCAAGGCCGGAACGTTCCTCCGGCCTGACGGTAGTTCGTTTCCTCATCTAATATTTTACGGGTTCTTAACGCCTTACGGGCCGGCGAGGGTGCCCGGGAGGGCCGAAGAGGGACTCATGTCACTGCACGGTCAGGCATCCGCGTCCGGCCGCTGAGCGCCCTGCGCCTATGGTTGCTTCCAGCACTCCAGGACCACCCTGCCCCTCTAAGGACAGCGATGCCCGCCAACAAGACCGGCCCTTCCGGCAAGTCCGGCAAGAAGAAGAAGGGGCGACGCGCCCGCCTGCTCGTGATCACCGTCGTGCTCCTGCTCGTCGCGGGCATCGGCTTCGGCGCGTACTGGAGCGTCAGCACCGTGCGTGCCTCCTTCCCGGAGACCAGCGGCACCCTCCAGCTCAAGGGGCTGGGCGGGGAGGTGAAGGTCGCGCGCGACGACCACGGCGTTCCGCAGGTCTACGCGAACAGCGCCGAGGACCTCTTCCGCGCCCAGGGCTTCGTCCAGGCGCAGGACCGGTTCTGGGAGATGGACGTCCGGCGCCACCTGACGGCGGGCCGCCTGGCCGAGATGTTCGGCGAGGACCAGGTCGAGACCGACGCGTTCATCCGCACCATGGGCTGGCGGAAGGTCGCGCAGGAGGAGTACGACACCAAGCTGTCGGCCACCACCAAGAAGTACCTGCAGGCCTACTCCGACGGAGTCAACGCCTACCTCAAGGACCATCAGGGCAAGTCGCTGTCCGTCGAGTACGCGGCTCTGGAGTTCGAGAACGACTACAAGCCCGAGAAGTGGACGCCCGTCGACTCGGTCGCCTGGCTCAAGGCCATGGCCTGGGACCTGCGCGGCAACGTACAGGACGAGATCGACCGCTCCCTGGCCTCCACGCGGCTGAGCCCCCAGCAGATCGACCAGCTCTACCCGGCGTACCCGTACGACCGGAACAAGCCGGTCGTCGAGGGCGGGGCCATCGACCCGGCGACCAAGGAGTTCGACCCGAAGGCCACCCCGGCGGCGCCGGGCACCAGCGGTGAGACCGGCGGGACCGGGCGGACCGGCGGCACGCACACGCCGGGCGCCCCGGGCGCCCAGGGCAACGCGGGCAACCAGGGCAACGCCGGCACTCCCGGCGCTCAGGGCGGCGCCGGCAACAACGGCAGCGCGGCCACCGGCGGCGGCGCCGGCGCGGCCGGCGGCCTGCGCACCGGCCTGACGTCGCTGTCCAACACCCTCGACAAGATCCCGGCGCTGCTCGGCAAGTCCGGCAACGGCATCGGCTCCAACTCGTGGGTCGTCTCCGGCCAGTACACGACGACCGGCAAGCCGCTGCTCGCCAACGACCCGCACCTGGCCCCGCAGATGCCCTCGCTCTGGTACCAGATGGGCCTGCACTGCACGAAGACCGGCCCGTCCTGCCCGTTCGACGTCGCCGGCTACTCCTTCGCCGGCATGCCCGGCATCGTCATCGGCCACAACCAGGACATCGCCTGGGGCATGACCAACCTGGGCGCGGACGTCTCCGACCTCTACCTGGAGAAGGTCACCTCGGGCAGCTACCTCTACGACAACAAGCAGGTCCCCTTCGCCACCCGCAAGGAGACCATCAAGGTCGCCGGCGGCGACGAGCGCACCATCACCGTCCGCTCCACCCGCAACGGCCCCGTCGTCTCCGACCGGAACAGCGAGCTGGGCAAGGTCGGCCAGGACGCCCCCGTGAAGGACCCGGCGCCCGACCGCGCCGAGGGCTACGCCGTCTCCCTGCGCTGGACCGCGCTGGAGGCCGGCCGCACGATGGACGCCCTGATGGACCTCAACCGCGCCGGCGACTTCCAGGCCTTCCGCAAGGCCGCGGCCGGCTTCGACGTCCCCTCGCAGAACCTGATCTACGCCGACACCAAGGGCAACATCGGCTACCAGGCCCCCGGCCGCATCCCCGTCCGCAAGGGCGACGGCCGCATGCCGGCCCCCGGCTGGGACCCCGCCTACCAGTGGACCGGCTACCTCAAGCCGGGCGAGCTGCCCTGGGAGCTCAACCCCAAGCGCGGCTACATCGTCACCGCCAACCAGGCCGTCACCGACAAGAAGTACCCCTACTCCCTCACCGGGGACTGGGGCTACGGCGCCCGCAGCAAGCGCATCGACGACCTGATCCAGTCGAAGATCAAGGACGGCGGCAAGATCTCGACGGACGACATGCAGAAGATGCAGATGGACAACAGCAGCGAGATCGCCAAGCTGCTGACGCCCTACCTGCTGAAGATCGACCTCAAGGGCGCCAACGAGCGCGAGACGAAGTACGTCCGCGAGGCGCAGAAGCTGCTGCAGGGCTGGGACTACAACCAGGAAGCCGACTCGGCCGCCGCCGCGTACTTCAACGCCGTCTGGCGCAACACCCTCAAGCTCGCCTTCGGCAACAAGCTCCCCAAGGAGCTGCGCGTCAAGGGCCAGTGCCTGCGGGTCCACCCCACCAACGACGCCGGCCCCCAGGAGGACCTGGAGGGCAAGACCCGCCTCGTCCGCGAGTGCGGCGAGCGCGAGCCCGACTCGGCGCAGCCCGACGGCGGCGACCGCTGGTTCGAGGTCGTCCGCTCCATCCTGGACAAGCCGGGCGACGAGTGGTGGAAGACCGGCGGCCGCGGCGGCGCCGCCAACCGGGACGAGCTGCTCGCCCAGGCCATGAAGGACGCCCGCTGGGAGCTGACCTCCAAGCTCGGCAAGGACGTCAGCTCCTGGAGCTGGGGCCGCCTCCACCAGCTCAGCCTGAAGAACCAGACCCTCGGCAAGAACGGCCCCGGCATCGTCCAGTGGATGCTCAACCGCGGCCCGTGGAACCTGGCCGGCGGCGAGGCCGCGGTCAACGCGGCGGGCTGGAACGCGGCGGGCGGCTACGACGTGATCTGGGTCCCGTCCATGCGGATGGTCGTCAACCTCGCCGACCTCGACAAGTCCCGGTGGATCAACCTCACCGGCGCGTCCGGGCACGCGTACAACGCGCACTACTACGACCAGACGGACAAGTGGGCCAAGGGGGAGCTGTTGCCGTGGGCGTTCTCCGCGGACGCGGTCAAGAAGGCGACGGACGCGGAGCTGACCCTCAAGCCGTGAGCCCTGCGGGCGGCGGTGCCTGATGCCCGGACGGGCTGGATGGATCTCCATTCAGCCCGTCCGGCGTTTGAGGACGAGCGCGCTAGCGCGAAAAGCGCCGCACCCCGCTCGGGGTGACCACCGCGTCCACGGCCCGATCGTGCGGCTCCGCCGGCACCTCGTCGAGGACCTCGCTGTCGTACAGCAGCACCACCAGCGACGGAGTCGCCCCCGCACGGGACAACCGCGCCAGAACCCGGTCGTACGACCCCCCGCCCCGCCCCAGCCGCATCC
>NZ_JBPQTW010000184.1:0-14339 GCF_051386535.1 Streptomyces sp. URMC 127 | reverse complement strand
CCCCGCAACGGCCCCCATCCTGACCCCCATGAAGACCGAGATCAGAGACGCCCGCGACACCGACTGGCCCGCCGTCTGGCCCCTGGTCCGCGACACCGCCGCCGCGGGCCTCACCTACACCTTCCCGCGCGACCTCGACGAGGACACCGCCCGCGGCCTGTGGATGCTCCGCGCCCCCGGCCGCACCGTCGTCGCCACCGACGAGGAAGGCACCGTCCTCGCCACCGCCAAGATGAACCCCAACCACATGGGGCCGGCCTCGCACATCGCCAGTGCGAGCTTCATCGTCTCCCCCGCCGCCGCGGGCCGCGGCCTCGGCCGCGCCCTCGGCGAACACGTCATCGCCTGGGCCCGGGAAGAGGGCTACCGCGCCATCCAGTTCAACGCCGTCGTCGAAACCAACACCCGCGCCGTAGCCCTCTGGAAATCCCTCGGATTCCGCATCATCGGCACCCTGCCCGAGGCGTACCGGCTCCCGGACGGCACCTACACCGGCCTCCACATCATGTACTTGCAGCTCTGAGCCGCGTACTTGCAGCTCTGAGCCGCGTACCGAAGTTCTGAGCCGTCGCACACACCCGAACGGGCCCGGTGGCCGCTAGGCCACCACCCGCATCCCGTGCGCCGTATTGTTCAACCGGCGGCCACCCGACTCCGTGCACACCACAATGTCCTCGATCCGCACCCCGAAACGCCCCGGAAGATAAATTCCCGGCTCGATCGAGAAACACATCCCCGGCACCAGCGGCAGATGCTCGCCCTCCACCAGATACGGCGGCTCGTGCGTCGTCACCCCGATACCGTGCCCCGTACGGTGAATGAAGTATTCGCCGAACCCCGCCGCCCGGATCACCTGCCGCGCGACCCGGTCGATCTCCTGGCACGCCACCCCGGGCCGCACCGCCTCGAACGCCGCCTGCTGCGCCTCGCGCACCACGTCGTGCACCTTGCGCTCCTCGGCCGTCGGCTCCCCCACGTGCACCGTGCGCGTGGTGTCCGAGCCGTAGCCGTCCTTCAGCCCGCCGAAGTCCATGACGACCATGTCGCCCGTCTCGATGACCCGGTCGCCCGCCTCGTGATGCGGATTGGCACCGTTCGGCCCCGACCCGACGATCGTGAAGTCGACCTGGCTGTGGCCGTGCCGGCGCAGCAGCCGCGCCAGGTCGTCCGCCACCTCCTGCTCCCTGCGGCCCGCGAACTGCAGCCCCACCACTTCCTCGTAGGCCGCGTCCGCTGCGGCCCCCGCGGCCGCGAGCCGCTCCACTTCGTAGGCGTCCTTCACCGCCCGCAGCATCGGCATGACCTCGGTGAACGCCCCGTACGACACCTGCGGGCAGGCGCGTTGCAGACCGAGCAGGTGCAGCGCCCAGGCGTTGTCCGAGACGCCGTAGCGGCCGTGCGCGTCGAGCAGCGGGGCCAGCGCCGCGTACGGGTTCTGGCCGTCGCTCCAGCCGGTGACCGACAACAACTGGGCAGCCGGGGAGCGTTCGGCGTCGGGCCGCTCCAGGGCGGGCACGAGCAGGCGCGGCCGCGTGCCGGGCACGATGAGCAGTGCGGTCAACCGCTCGGTGGGGGGCGGGCGGTAGCCCGTGAGCCAGTCCAAGTCGGGGCCCGGTGTGACGATCAGACCGGCCAGGCCGGAGTCGGCGGCCTCGACGGCGGCGCGCTCCAGGCGGGCGGCATAGGCCGGCCCGCCCGCGGCTCCACCGGGCGGGGTCGGGGCGGGGGCGGCGGCATCGCTCATGGGGGCAGAGTAATCCGCACGAAGGCGTCCGGCGCCGCGTTTCTCTACCTCTCGGGTGACACTCCCTCATCCGGCCGGATGAGGACCACCCCGACCCAGGACCGATTTCCCGGCGATTCCGTTGTGGAGGCAATTCAGGGTTGCCTAGCGTGTTCATGCCCGCCTGCCGTCCACCCACCGAAGCGAGCGGGAACCACCTAGCTAGGAGCACCAAGCATGTTCCGACGAGTCGGGCGGTTCGCCGTCCACCGACCATGGCTCACCATCGCCGGCTGGATCCTCGCCGCAGTGGCCCTCAGCCTGCTGGCCCCGGGGCTGAAGTCCACCACCGATGAAACGGAATTCCTTCCTTCGCATTACGAGTCCGTACAGGCGGGCAAACTCCAGGAAAAGGCCTTCCCCAAGACCGAACAACCCTCTGCGATCGTCGTCTTCCAGCGCACCGACGGCGGAAAGCTCACCGACGCCGACCGCGCCGACGTCGCCAAGGTGACCCGCGGCCTGGACGACAAGCACCGCAAGGGCGTCGCCCGCGTCGCCACATCCCCGCAGGCCGTCTCGCCCAACGGCGAGATCGCCCTCGCCAACGTCGTCGCGACCGACCGCAACTCCCAGGACGGCACCCTCCCCCAGGCTGTCAAGGACCTCCGCGAGGACGCCAAGGGCCTGCTGGACGGCACCCACCTGAAAGCCGGCTTCACCGGTCAGGCGGCCACCAACCTCGACGCCAAGGAGTCCTCCGGCGACACCGACTCGATGATCATGTCGGCCACGCTCCTGCTGATCGTCGTCCTGCTGCTGGTCATCTTCCGCAGCCCGCTGATAGCGCTGATGCCCGTCCTCATCATCGCCCTCGTCTTCGCCGTCGCCCTCGGCCTCATCGGAACCGCCGCCCACCTCGGCGGGCTCAAGGCCGACAACTCCATCTCCGCCATCCTCATCGTCGTCCTCTTCGGCGTCGGCACCGACTACATCCTCTTCCTCCTCTTCCGCTACCGCGAAGAGCTGCGCGCCGGGCAGCAGCCCAAGGAGGCCCTGACCAACGCCGTCGCCCGCGTCGGCGAGACCATCGCCTCCGCCGCCGGCGCCGTCATCGTCGCCTTCCTCGCCCTCCTCCTGTCCACCATGGGCATGATGCAGGCGATGGGCCCCTCCCTCGCCATCGCCGTCGGCGTGACCCTCGTGGCGGCCCTGACCCTCGTCCCGGCCGTCTTCTCCCTCCTCGGCACCAAGGCCTTCTGGCCCTCCAAGGCCTGGAAGAAGCGGCCCCGCAACCGCGTCTCGAACGGCCTCGGCTCGCTCGTCGCGCGCCGCCCCGCCGCCATCGCCACGCTCTCCGCCGCCGTCCTGGCCGTCCTCGCCGTCGGCGCCCTCAGCTTCAAGGCCGAGTTCGACACCGACAGCCAGCTCCCGCAGAAGCTGGAATCCGTGCAGGCCATGAAGGACCTCCAGCGCGGCTTCTCCGCCGGCCAGTCCGACCCGGCCATGGTCTACGTGCAGTCGCGCGGCGGCGCGCTCGACAAGGGCGCCCTCGGCACGTACAAGAAGGACCTCGCCGGGATCGACGGCGTCGGCGCCGTCTCCGACCCGGTCCTCAGCCCCGACGGCACCGTCGCCCAGTACAGCGTCGTCCTCAAGTACCGCCCCACCGAGGACAAGGCCATCGACCTCGCCGGCGGCCCGCTCCGCGACAGCGCCCACAAGGCCGCGCCCGACGGCGCCAAGGCCTACGTCGGCGGCACCTCCGCCGTCCTCGCCGACGTGGAGAACGCCGTCAACCACGACTACAAGCTCGTCTTCCCCATCGCCGGGCTCGCGATCATGGTCATCCTGGGCCTGCTGCTCCGCAGCCTCGTCGCCCCGCTCTACCTGATGGCCGCCGTCGCCCTCGGCTTCGGCGCCACGCTCGGCTCGACCGTGTGGCTCTTCCAGGACCTGCAGCACAAGCCCGGCCTGCTGTTCATGCTGCCGGTCATCGTCTACCTCTTCGTCGTCGCCATCGGCACCGACTACAACATCCTCATGGTCGCCCGCCTGCGCGAGGAGGTCCGGCGCGGCGTCCCGGCCCGCGAGGCCATCCGGACCGCCGTCGCCCGCTCGGCCCCCACCATCGCCTCCGCCGCGATCATCCTCGCCGGCACCTTCGGGGTCCTCCTGCTCGCCGACAACTCGATGCTCCAGCAGATGGGCTTCGCGGTCGCCTTCGGCATACTGCTGACGGCCTTCGTGATGGCCATGCTCCTCGTCCCGACGGTCACGTCCCTCCTGGGCCACAAGGCCTGGTGGCCGGGCCACCAGGACGCCCCGCGGACCGCGCCCGCCGCCGGGCCCCTCCCGGCCCAGGGCCAGGGCCGCCACCGCGCGGCGGACGAGGAAGTGCGGAGCTAAGACGTACGCAACCGCAAAGGCGAACGGCCCTCCGTGATCTTCCACGGAGGGCCGTTCTCTGCGCTTACTTGCGCTTTCCTGAGCCGCCTGTCGGATTCGAACCGACGACCCTCGCTTTACAAGAGCGACGCTCTGGCCAACTGAGCTAAGGCGGCCTGACGTGCACGGATACCACCCGCGAACGCGGCTCCACTCTACACAGCGGCCCGTTCGGCCAGCCACAGGCTTACGGCCCGGGGCAGGCGCTCCGGCAGCACCACACCCCGGAACTGCTGACAGAAGGCGCCTGCCCGGGTACCGTCACCACCAACCCGGTCCAATTGGACTGGACCACTCCCTCTACAACGGATCGTCCGGCACGTTCCTGCCGGTGAAGGGACTGCATCACCATGGCCACGGTCACGTACGACAAGGCGACCCGGATCTATCCCGGGGCCGACAAGCCCGCCGTCGATCAGCTCGACATCGCCATCGAGGACGGTGAGTTCCTCGTCCTGGTCGGCCCGTCCGGGTGCGGGAAGTCGACCTCGCTGCGGATGCTCGCGGGGCTGGAGGACGTCAACGGAGGATCGATCCGGATCGGGGACCGGGACGTCACCCACCTGCCGCCGAAGGACCGGGACATCGCCATGGTGTTCCAGAACTACGCGCTCTACCCGCACATGACCGTCGCCGACAACATGGGCTTCGCACTGAAGATCGCGGGCGTACCCAAGTCGGAGATCCGCCAGAAGGTCGAGGACGCGGCGAAGATCCTCGACCTCACCGAGTACCTGGGCCGCAAGCCGAAGGCGCTCTCGGGCGGTCAGCGCCAGCGCGTCGCGATGGGCCGGGCGATCGTGCGCGAGCCGCAGGTGTTCCTGATGGACGAGCCGCTGTCGAACCTCGACGCGAAGCTGCGCGTGCAGACGCGCACCCAGATCGCGGGGCTGCAGCGCCGGCTCGGCATCACCACCGTCTACGTCACCCACGACCAGGTCGAGGCCATGACGATGGGCGACCGCGTCGCGGTCCTCAAGGACGGGCTGCTGCAGCAGGTCGACACGCCGCGCAACATGTACGACCGGCCGGCGAACCTGTTCGTCGCCGGGTTCATCGGCTCCCCGGCCATGAACCTGGTCGAGGTGCCGGTGACCGACGGCGGCGTGAAGTTCGGCAACAGCGTCGTCCCGGTCTCCCGCGAGGCGCTCGCCGGAACGGGCGAGGGTGACCGCACGGTCACGGTGGGTGTCCGCCCCGAGCACTTCGACGTGGTCGAACAGAACGGCGAGACGGCCCGGTCGCTCGGCAAGGAGTCCAAGGACGCCCCGGCCGGCCTCGCGGTCACCGTCAACGTCGTGGAGGAGCTCGGCGCCGACGGATACGTGTACGGCACGGCCGAGGTCGGCGGCGAACGGAAGGACCTCGTCGTCCGCGTGAACGGCCGCAACGTGCCCGAGAAGGGCTCCATCCTGCACGTCGTCCCGCGCCCGGGTGAGCTGCACGTCTTCTCGACCTCCTCCGGCGAGCGGCTGAGCGACTGAGCGACTGAGCCGGCCGATCCCGTACGAAACCTCCGCCCCCGTGCCGCCGAACGGCCGGGGGCGGGGTGTTTTTCGGGGCGAAGCCGCATCGGCCGCCGTTTTCCCCGGCAGACCGCCCTTTTCGAGCGGCGTGCGTCAACCCGGCGTTCCACCGCACCCCCAGACGCATCCCTCGACCGGGTGACTAGATGTCGCGGCGTCATTACCCCTCGCTACCATCTGCGGCATGAACCAGGCCGCCCGCCACATCGGCAGAACCCTTGCCTTCGTACTCCCCGTCGTTCTCGTCCTTTCGGGAACCCTCGCGGTGACCCGCGTCCCGTGGGCCGCGCCTGCCGATTCGCAGGTGCTCACCGCGTCCTCCAACACCGCCTCCACCCAGGCCCGCGGCCTCGCCCCGCACGAGGTGCTGCGCGACAAGCTGCTGACCGAGATGCAGGAGAAGAACCCGGGCGTCGCGCTCACCCACCTCCAGCAGGCCGTCAACGGCCGCCCCTCGCTGGCCCGGCACTGCGTCGAGATCGCACGCAGCCTCGGCCGCGCGGCGGTCGCCAAGTACGGCCCCAAGCAGGCCCAGAGCTTCGCCCGGCCCGTCTGCGACACCTCGTACGCCTCCGGCGTCCAGGCCCGCTGACCGCCGCAAGGGGGCACGGCCGCCGCGGCACCGCCGGTCCGCCCGCGGACGGCACCGCATATCGTGCGGGGCATGACCGGCACGCACGCGTATCCGTACCCCACCCAAGCCGTGATCCTGGCCGGCGGCCAGGGGTCGCGGCTGCGCCCGTACACCGACGACCGACCCAAGCCGATGGTCGAGATCCCCGGCACCGGGACCCCGATCATCGGCCATCAGCTGGCCTGGCTGGCCGCCGAGGGCGTCACCGACGCCGTGGTCTCGTGCGGCCATCTGGCGGAGGTCCTTGAGGACTGGCTCGTGTCGGCCGACCTCCCGCTGCGGGTGACGACCGTCGTCGAGAAGGAGCCGCTCGGCCGGGGCGGCGGCCTGAAGTTCGCGGCGGCCTCGCTGCCCCACCCCGACCGGCCCTGGTACGCCACCAACGGCGACATCTGGACCCGCTTCTCGCTGCGCGAGATGGCCGCCTTCCACCACGAGCGTGACGCGGCGGCCACCCTGGCCCTGGCCCGGCCCCGCATCCCCTGGGGGGCCGTCGAGACCGACGAGTTCGGACACGTCCTGGACTTCATCGAGTCCCCGCCCTCCCCGTATCTGATCAACGCGGGCGTCTACGTCTTCTCCGCCGCCTTCACGGACCTGCTGCCGGACCGCGGGGACCACGAGCGCACGACGTTCCCCCGGCTGGCGCGCGAGCGGCGCCTCGCGGGCTACCCGCTGCCGCACGGCGCGTACTGGCGGGCCATCGACACGGCGAAGGACCTCACGGAGGCGGCGAAGGAGCTGGCCGGCACGTAAGGCCTCCGGCGGGTTCGGTTTCGCCGCAACGGCGACGGCCCCGCACCTTCCCGGTGCGGGGCCGTCGCCGTCGAGCGGTCCGTCAGCCCAGGAGGCCTCCCAGCGCCCCCGTGCTGCCGCTGGACGAGCCGCCCGAGGACGTGCCGCCCGTGCTGCTCGACGTGCTGCCCGAGCCGCTGGAGGCCGACGAGCCGCCGCCCGAGGGGCTGCGCGGCGCGGCCGGCGGGGCCTGGTGGCGCGGGGTCTGCGGGGCCGGGCGGACGCCCTGGCTGGCGCCGGGGCGGCCGGCGGTGCCCGCCGCGGCGCCCGTGGGGGTGCGGGCGGCGCCGGGCGCGGCCGGGGCCGTCGCGGACGGCGTCGCCGGGTGCGTGCCGGGGGCCGTGGGCGTGGGGGTGCCGGCGGCCGAGGGGCCGCGGGTGCCGCCGCGCGGCGTGGCGACGGCGGGGCTCTGCGGGTCCGGCGAGCCCGGCAGGTTGTTGACCGGGGGGTCGCTGGGGCCGGGGACCTTGACGGTCTGGGAGGAGCGGACGGCGCCGCCGAGCGTGGAGCCGACCAGCAGGGTGAGGCCGATGACGACCGTGGCCATGATCGTGCCGCGGCGCAGGACGCGCCGCCGCAGGTCCCACAGCTCGGCACGGGGGCCGAGGCGGCGCCAGGCCTCGCCGGCGAGCCGCCCGTCGATGGAGTAGAAGGGCGCCCCGGCGATCACGAGGGGGCTCCAGGCGGCCAGGTAGATGATGTCGGGCGCGTCGTAGACGGGGGCGCTGCGCCAGCTGACGGTGACGAGCAGGACGGCGGACAGGAGCACGCCGACGGAGGCGGCGAGGCGCTGCCAGAGGCCGAGGATGGTGAGGACGCCGACGACGACCTGGAGGAAGGCGACGGTGAGGCCGACGCCGACGGGGTGGCTGAGGGCGAAGTCGCGCAGGGGGGCGGCGGCGGGCCAGGGGTGGAGGGCCGTGAGCCAGGCGACCATGGAGCCGCGCTTGCCGCCGTCGAAGTAGCCGGGGTCGCAGAGCTTGCCCATGCCGGCGTAGATGGAGATCAGGCCGAGGAAGATCCGCAGGGGCAGCAGGACGACGCCGAGGTTCATCCGGCGGCCGGGATAGTAGGCGTGGCGGACGGAGTCGCCGTGGCGCTTGGCGGCGCTCTCGTCGTCGGCGCCCTCGGCGCCCTCTTCGTCGTACTCGGCGTCGTAGCCGTCGGGGTCGTCCGGGCCGGCGAACTGCGGGTAGCGGTACTGATCTTCGTCGTACGCGCTGCCGGTGGGGCGGACGCCGTGCAGGAGCTGCGTCTCGGGGCCGACGGGGTCGACGAGCTCTCCGGGGCGGGTGCGCTCGCCGTGGGTGCGGGGGCCGACGACGGAGGGGGGCTGGTCGTCGACGCGGATGCGGGGCAGCACCTGCGTGGATCCGGCGTCGGTGACGGCGGAGTCCCGTACGGCCTGGAGGAGTTCGGTGGGCGCCGCGTCGCCGGGTGCGGCCCGCCCGCTCCACACCACGGGAGCGCGCCGTTTGGGCGTGCTCTTGACGGTGGGCAGCTGCGCCGTGTCGGCGATGCCTGCGTACTGGCGGGCGACGCGCGGGGGCCGGGCGAGCTGCACGCGGAAACTCACGTGGTTGACGGCGATCTGCGCCGGGTCGGACGGAACCTTCACCGTACTCAGCGCGGGCTGGTCGTCGTACCCGGAAGAGCTTCCCCCCGTGGGTGTGCGGGGTGTTCTGGTGTCCACACTCATCTAACCGAGTGACTTCTGATTAGGACACTGCCTTGACCGACTCGAACTGTCCGGGTCGCGTCAACACACCCCGCCAGCTGTCTCCTTATGCGCAGGAAGGGCCGGTGGACCGGCCCTTCCTGCGCGTGAGGAGAGCTGCAGAAGAGTTTTTTCTCAGGCGCGGCGGCGGGCGGCCTCGTAGAGCACGACGCCCGCGGCGACGCCGGCGTTGAGGGACTCGGCGCCGCCCGGCATCGGGATGCGCACGCGGTAGTCACAGGTCTCGCCGACGAGGCGGGACAGGCCCTTGCCCTCGCTGCCGACGACGATGACGACCGGGCCTTCGAGGGCGTCGAGCTCGTGCAGCTCGACGTCGCCGTCGGCGGCGAGGCCGACGACCATCAGGCCTTCCTTCTGGTACGACTCCAGCATCCGCGTCATGTTGGTGGCGCGGGCGACGGGGGTGCGGGCGGCGGTGCCGGCGGAGGTCTTCCAGGCGCTGGCGGTCATGCCGGCCGCGCGGCGCTCGGGGACGACGACGCCGTGGCCGCCGAAGGCGGAGACGGAGCGGACGACGGCGCCGAGGTTGCGCGGGTCGGTGATGCCGTCGAGGGCGACGATCAGGGGGTCCTCGCCGTCGTCGAAGGCGGCGGCGGTGAGGTCCTCGGGGTGCGCGTAGTCGTAGGGCGGGACCGACAGGACGAGGCCCTGGTGGTTGAGCCCGTTGGTCATGCGGTCGAGCTCGGGGCGGGGGGCCTCCATGAGGTTGAGGCCCTTTTCCGTGGCGAGCTGGAGCGCCTCGCGGACGCGCTCGTCGTTGTCCAGGTACTGCTGGACGTAGAGCGTCTTGGCGGGCACGCCCTCGCGCAGCGCCTCGACGACGGAGTTGCGGCCGACGACGAGCTCGTTGGGTCCCTTGGGGCCGCCGCGGCGCGGGGCCGGGCGGCGGGCGGCCTGCTTGGCCTGGGCGTTGGCGAGGCGGTTCTTCTTGTGTCCCTTGCGCATGCTTGCGGGTGGGGTCGGGCCCTTGCCCTCCAGGCCCCGGCGCCGCTGGCCGCCGCTGCCGACCGTCGCGCCCTTCTTGTTGGACGTGCGACGGTTCCTGCGCTGGCTGTTGCCGGCCATGGGGTCACCTGACTTCTTTTTCCCTGCCGTCCTGGCTCCGCGGGGCCCTGACGGGCCTTGCGGGCTTCGGACGGCTGCGCCGGACCCGGTCCGGCGGTTGCCTACTACGTACGTACGAAAAGTGTCCCTCAGGACAGCGACCAGCGCGGTCCGGACGGGGTGTCCTCGATGGCGAGGCCGGCGTGCTGGAGCTGGTCGCGGATGGCGTCGGCGGCGGCCCAGTCCTTGCGGGCGCGGGCGGCCTGGCGCTGGTCGAGGACGAGGCGGACGAGGGAGTCCACGACGCCGTGGAGGTCGTCGCCGCGGGAGGCGGAGGCGTCGGCCCACTGCTCGTCGAGCGGGTCGAGGCCGAGGACGCCGAGCATGGCGCGGACCTCCGCCAGGCGGGCGACGGCGGACTCCTTGTCGTCCGCGGTGAGGGCGGAGTTGCCCTGGCGGACGGTGGTGTGGACCACTGCCAGCGCCTGGGGCACGCCGAAGTCGTCGTCCATGGCCTCGGCGAAGGCGGGCGGGACCTCGTCGGCGGGCTCCACGGTCTTGCCGGCGAGCTCGGTGGCGCGCTGCATGAAGCCTTCGATCCGCGCGAACGCGGCCTCGGCCTCGCGCAGGGCCTCCTCGCTGTACTCGATCATCGAGCGGTAGTGCGGGGTGCCGAGGTAGTAGCGCAGGACGATGGGGCGCCAGTGCTTGACCATCTCGGAGACGAGGACGGAGTTGCCGAGGGACTTCGACATCTTCTCGCCGCTCATGGTGACCCAGGCGTTGTGCACCCAGTACGAGGCGAAGTCGTCGCCGAAGGCCTTGGCCTGGGCGATCTCGTTCTCGTGGTGCGGGAAGATCAGGTCGAGGCCGCCGCCGTGGATGTCGAAGGACTCGCCCAGGTACTTGTGCGCCATGGCCGAGCACTCCAGGTGCCAGCCGGGGCGGCCGCGGCCCCAGGGGGTCTCCCAGGAGGGCTCGCCGGGCTTGGCGGCCTTCCACATGGCGAAGTCGCGGGGGTCGCGCTTGCCGGTCTCGCCCTCGCCGGAGGGCTGGAGGAGATTGTCCAGCTCCTGGTTGGAGAGCTGGAGGTAGCCGGGGAAGGAGCGGACGTCGAAGTAGACGTTGCCGTCGGCGGCGTACGCGTGGCCGCGCTCGATCAGCCCGCGCATCATCTCGATCATCTCCGGCACGTGGCCGGTGGCGCGCGGCTCGACGGTGGGCGGCAGGCAGCCGAGGACGTCGTAGCCGCTGTTGAAGGCGCGCTCGTTCTCGTAGCCGATCGCCCACCAGGGGCGGCCCTGGTCGCCGGCCTTGGCGAGGATCTTGTCGTCGATGTCCGTGACGTTGCGCACGAACGTGACGTCGTAGCCGCGGTAGGTGAACCAGCGGCGCATGATGTCGAAGTTCAGGCCGGAGCGGATGTGGCCGATGTGCGGGGCGGCCTGCACGGTCGCGCCACACAGGTAGATCGAGACGCAGCCCGGAGTGAGCGGGGAGAAGTCGCGGATCTGCCGGGCGCTGGTGTCGTACAGGCGAATGGTCACGCAACCAGAGTAGTGGGCGTTGGGCAGTGCCCCCGGCAGCCGGGGCCACGTAAGGGCTGGAACGCGGGGTTCCGAGGGAGATCGGCGGCTCTTGCCGGTTATCTCCTTAATACGACCTAATACGGTCCAATACGGCAAAAGTACAGATCTGCGTGATAGCTTCCCGGGCACCGCCTCACCTCCGTCCCGCGGAGGGGCGTTCATCTCCTGGAGGGGCCGTTTGCACCCGATGCACCCGACCCTGCCCGTGCAGCACGACGGAAGCCGCGGGCGCGCCCGGCTGGCCGCGCTGGACGGGCTGCGGCTGTGCGCGGCGCTGATGGTGGTGGCCTACCACTACGTGGCGTTCGGCAGCGGGGCGTGGGCCCGGCCGCCGGCTAAGGCCTTCCCGACCGCTCACGTGCCGGCCTCCTACGGGTGGCTGGGGGTGCAGCTGTTCTTCCTGATCAGCGGCTTCGTGATCTGCATGAGCTGCTGGGGGCGGGGGCCCGGCGAGTTCGCCGTGTCGCGCGTCACCCGGCTCTTCCCCGCGTACTGGTTCTCGGTACTGGCCGTGGCCCTCGTCGTCTGCCTGTGGCCGGTGGCGGACGAAACCCTCCGTTCGCGGGATGTCGCCGTCAACCTGACCATGCTCCAGTCCCCCCTGGGGGTGGATGCCGTCGACGGCGTGTACTGGACGCTGTGGGTCGAGCTCCGCTTCTACCTGCTCTTCTCGCTCGTCGTCGCCGGGAAGGGGCTCACGTACGCGCGGGCGGTCGGCTTCTGCGTGGTCTGGGGCTTCGCGGCGGCCGTCGCGGCGGCGGTGGACGAGCCGCTGCTCGACCAGGTGCTGCTGCCGGACGACTGCTGGTACTTCATCGCGGGCATCGCCTTCTACCTCATGCACCGCCACCGCCCGAACCTCGTGCTGTGGCTGCTGGTCGCCGGGTGCTTCCTCGTCGCGCAGCACACCCTGGTGGAGGCGCAGGGGCGGGCGGAGGCCCACATGGGCCACCGCGTGCCGCACTGGCCGACGGCGGTGCTGCTGGCCGTCTTCTTCGCCGCCATGGCCGCGGTCGCGCTCGGCTGGACCCACCGCCTGAACCAGCGGTGGCTGACCGCGGCGGGCGCGCTGACCTATCCCCTCTATCTGATCCACGAGCGGGTGGGCTGGCTGGTGATCCGGCGGACGGCCGGCGGCGTGCGGCCGGCCGTGCTGCTGCCCGCGCTGCTGGCGGGGATGCTGCTGACCGCGTGGCTGGTGCACCGCCTGGTGGAGCGGCCGCTGGCGGGGATGCTGCGGCGGGGGCTGCTGCGGGCGGCGGCGGAGATCCGCTCCGGCCTGCCCGGCGCACCGCACCCCCTCCCGCCTGCGGACTCGCCGGGCTCACCACAAGATCGTCACAAGATCACCCCGGAGCCGTTCCAGGCCGGGGGTTGGAATTACGGCAGAGACAGGAGATAACTGTCACGGCGGGCCGGGGGGTCCTTGTGTCAGCATGCCCGCGGTCGGCCCTCGTAGGATGAGCCGACCTGAGCCGATGGAGAGGACCACATGCGTTTCGCCAGCCGAGGAGATCTCGATGGCGGCCTGGCAGCAGCCGGACGGAAACCGGCCGCTCCCAGGCTCTACGTCCTGGACGGGCTCCGGATCGTCGCGGCCCTCATGGTCGTCTTCTTCCACTACGTGGCCCTGCGCGGCGGCTGGGGCGAGGACCCCGAGCACATCTTCCCCAACCTGTGGAAGTTCGCGCAGTACGGCTGGACCGGCGTCGAGGTCTTCTTCCTCATCAGCGGCTTCGTGATCTGCATGAGCACGTGGGGACGGTCCCTCGGCGACTTCTTCGTCTCCCGGGTGACCCGGGTCTATCCCGCCTACTGGGTGGCGATCTTCCTGACCGCCGCGGTCGTCTCGCTGTGGCCGCAGGTGCGGCAGATCAACGGCGGCTTCGAGGGCGTCCTCACCAACCTGACGATGCTCCAGTCGGGGCTCGGGGTCTGGGACGTCGACGGCGTCTACTGGACGCTCTTCATCGAGCTGAAGTTCTACGTAATGTTCGCGGTCGTGGTGGCCACGGGCGTGACGTACCGCAAGTGCGTCCTCTTCTGCGCCGTGTGGACGGTGGTCGCGCTGGCCTCGGTCCAGGCGGACATCAAGGTCCTCGACCAGTGGGCCATGCCGCTCTACCAGCCGTACTTCGTCGCGGGCATCGCCTTCTACCTGATGTACCGCTACCGCCCCACCGCCCTGCTCTGGGGCATCACCGCCATGTCGCTGCTCCTCGCGGAGCACCACATCACCAAGCGCGTCGCGGACAACACCACGCACAACATCCCCGCCTGGCCCGCCCGGGTGATCGTCTTCGTCGCGTTCGTCCTCATGGCGCTGATCGCGTGCGGTGTGTTCAACCGGATCCAGTGGCGCTGGCTGTCCACGGCGGGCGCGCTCACCTACCCGCTGTACCTGCTCCACCAGTACATCGGCATGACGGTCATCTACGGTCTGCGCGACCGCGTCCCCCGTCATCTGCTGGTCGCCGGCCTGGTCCTGGTGATGCTCTGCGCGGCCTGGCTGATGCACAAGTTCGTCGAGAAACCGCTGAGCACCAAGCTGCGCACGTGGCTGCGCGCCAGCCTGGACGAGATGCGGCAGCACACCCCGCGCAAGGGGGCGCCGGCCAAGGCCGCGGCCGCGCCGGTGGCCGCGCCGGTGGCTCCGTCCGCGGTTCCCGAGCAGCACGCCGGGCGCGAGGAGGCCCGCGAGGGCGCGGCGGTCGCGCAGCGGCTGCGGGCGTACGAGACGGGCACGTACGAGCAGCCGGCGGGCGACAAGGTGATCGTGGGCCGGCCGGACGGGGTCTGAGCCGGGACGGATCTGTGGCGGAGGGGGCGGCCCGTACGGGCC
>NZ_JBPQTW010000183.1:0-14524 GCF_051386535.1 Streptomyces sp. URMC 127 | reverse complement strand
GCTCCCGCGAGGTTGAGGTCGGGGCCGAAGGCGGGGACCGTGGCCGCGTTCTGCTCCAGGAGGACCGCCAGGGGGCCGTCCGGTGAGGCCGCCGCGGCCGCACGGAGCGGGATCGCGAAACCTCCGGACCGGCGTTCCGCATGGAGCGCGGTACCGAGGACGGCGACGACTGTGCCCGTACGGGCATCCAGGACGGGCCCGCCCGTGGCCTCCTCCCCGAGCCTGAGACCGTCGCGCTCCCCCAGGGAGAGCTCCACGGCGGCGTCCAGCAGATGGAAGCGGTCCGTGGCCGTATAGGTGACGAGCGCCTCTCCGATGACCTGGGCGCGCTGCCAGTGGCCCGCCCGCAGCCGGACGCTCGCTCCGTCCTCGATACGCTCCGCGGCCGCGACGGGCAGCGGGGGCACGCCGAGGCCCTCCGTACGCACGAGTGCCAGGTCGCAGCCCGGGAGGGACGTCACCGCGTCGGCGCCCACCAGGCAGGTGCGGTCGCCCGGGGCCAGCAGCACGAGGCGCGCGAGGCCGTCGACCGCCTCATGGCTGGTGATCATCGTGCCGCGGTCGTCGACGACGAAGCCCGTACCGCGCGGCCTCCCGGCGAGGTCTCTGATGCGTACCAGGAACTCGTCCGCATCGGTCCGCCGACCGCTCATCCGCCGAACCTCCCCGCCGTGCACTTACCCCCGACGGTAGGCAGGGGATGATCGGCAGGACCAGATCACAGCGGGAACGCGCCCCCTTCCACTCCCTCTGTTCACTCCGAGCGCCTGCCCATTGGGGTGATTTGTGGGTGCGGTGCGGATAGACAGCTGTGAGGAGGGGGATCGTGGGGCGGGAGCGCTGTTCGGCAGTCTCCCGCCCCACGGTAGTGGGGCCTATGAGGCGGCCGCTCCGCGTGAGCTGGCATTCGCATGCCCGGCCCCATGCCGGGCTGCCCGTGCCGGGCCCGTGCCCCTGGGCGCCGCCCGGCACCGGCGCATGAGGCGGCCGATCGCACGGCATGAGGCCGCTGCCCCTGGCGCATGAGGCGCTCGCATGACGCCGCCGCCCCCCAGCGCATGAGGCCGCCGCCCCCAGCGCATGAAGCGCTCGCATGAGGCGGCCGCCCCGGCGCATGAAGCCATGCGCATGAGGCGGCGCCCCCGCCGCCTGAGGCCGCCGCATGAGGCCGCGGCCACCCGCCCCCGAGCACCCCCGGAAGGCACCGGAGCGCATGTGGCGGCGAGGGCCGCAGCCCCCGGCCCATGAGGCGGGGCCGAAGGCGCCCTGCCCCATACGGCAAAGCCCAAAGCGCCCTGCCCCATGCGGCGCGGCCGGAAGCACCACGCCCCATGCGGCAGAGCCGCCGGCGCCCCGCGTCAGCCGAAGGCCGCCAGGCTCTTCGCCCGGCCGCCCTGGTTCTCCAGCAGGAGCAGGAAGCGCCCGTCCGGACCGAAGGCCGCGATCGGCCCCGTCGTCTCGAAGAGCGGGACGCGTATACGAACGCCGTTCGCGAGCAGGCGCGCCTGCTCCTCCGTGACGTCCCAGCGCTGGAAGGCCGCGGCCGCCGCCTCGGCGACGGGCATGACCGTCAGCTCCTCCTGGAGCTGGTCCAGCGTGCGGGCGTCGCCCAGACCGTACGGGCCGACGCGCGTGCGCCGCAGGGCCGTCAGGTGGCCTCCCACGCCCGTGTCGGCGCCCAGGTCGCGGGCCAAGGCGCGGACGTAGGTGCCGGAGGAGCAGACGACGGAGACCAGCAGGTCCTGCACGGGGGTGCCGTCCGCGGCCTCGGCCGGGTGCACGGCGTGCACCGTGAAGGACGAGATGGTCACCGGGCGGGCCGGGATCTCGAAGTCCTCGCCCTCGCGCGCCCGCTTGTACGACCGCTTGCCGTCGATCTTGATCGCGCTGACCTTCGACGGCACCTGCATGATGGCGCCGGTGAGCTTGGCGACACCGGCGTCGATCGCCTCACGGGTGACGCCCGAGGCGTCCGCCGAGGAGGTGATCTCGCCCTCGGCGTCGTCCGTCACGGTGTTCTGCCCCAGGCGGATCGTCGCGACGTACTCCTTCTCGGTCAGCGCGAGGTGACCGAGAAGCTTGGTGGCCCGCTCGATGCCGAGGACGAGGACGCCCGTCGCCATCGGGTCGAGCGTCCCCGCGTGCCCTACGCGCCGGGTCCGCGCGATGCCGCGCATCTTCGCGACGACGTCGTGCGAGGTGAAGCCGGCCGGCTTGTCGACGATGACGAGGCCGTCCGGCGGGGTCTCCTTGTGCTTCATTCGCCGGCAGCGTCCTTGTCGTCCTCGCCCTCGCCCGGCTTGCGGTACGGGTCGGCCTCGCCCGCGTACGCCGCGCCCGAGGACGCCTCGCGCACCTTGGCATCGGAGGCGCGGGCCCGGTCGAGGAGGTCCTCGATGGTGCGGGCGTTCTCCGGGAGGGCGTCCGCCACGAACGTCAGGGTCGGCGTGAACTTGATGCCGGCCGCACGGCCGACCTCCGAGCGGAGGATGCCCTTGGCGCTCTCCAGCCCGGCGGCCGCGCTGGCGCGGTCCTCGTCGTCCCCGTAGACCGTGTAGAAGACCGTAGCCTCCCGCAGGTCGCCGGTGACCCGGGTGTCCGTGATGGTCACATGCGAGCCGAGCCGCGGGTCCTTGATTCCGCGCTGCAGCTTCTGGGCGATCACCTCGCGGATGAGGTCCGCCAGCCTTTTCGCACGCGCGTTGTCGGCCACTGGTCCGTCTCCTTCTTCTTGTCCATTGTGCTTGTGGCGCCGGTGACGCGCTCAGTCGTCGTGGTCGCCGTGGAACCGCCGCCTGACCGAGAGCAGCTCCACTTCGGGACGTGCGGCGACCCAGCGCTCGCAGCGGTCCAGTAGGTCGGTGAGGTGCCCCGCGTCCCCGGAGACCGCCGCCACGCCGATCGTCGCCCGGCGGTAGAGGTCCTGGTCGCCGACCTCCGCCACGCTCACCGCGTACTTGCGGTGCAGCTCGGCGATGATCGGGCGGACGACGGAGCGCTTCTCCTTCAGCGACCGTACGTCGCCGAGGAGGAGGTCGAAGGACAGAGTCCCTGCATACATGCGTGACGGGTGAGGCCCACCCGGGAGGCGTGAGATGTACCTGCCGGTACGTGTGTCGGTGTACGAGCTCTTCGAACCGTACACGCAACGGCCGGGGCCGATCGACGGAATATGCTCCGCCGACCGGCCCCAGTCGCACTTACACGGTTCAGCCGCGCGGCTTCTCCCGCATCTCGTACGTCGCGATGACGTCGTCGACCTTGATGTCGTTGAAGTTTCCGAGGTTGATACCGCCCTCGAAGCCCTCGCGGATCTCGGTGACGTCGTCCTTGAAGCGACGCAGACCGACGATGGTGAGGTCCTCGGCGACGACCTTGCCGTCGCGGATGAGGCGCGCCTTGGTGTTGCGCTTGACCTCGCCGGAGCGGATGAGGACACCCGCGATGTTGCCCAGCTTGGACGAGCGGAAGATCTCGCGGATCTCCGCCGTACCCAGCTCGACCTCTTCGTACTCCGGCTTCAGCATGCCCTTGAGGGCCGCCTCGATCTCCTCGATCGCCTGGTAGATGACCGAGTAGTACCGGACGTCGACGCCCTCGCGCTCGGCCATCTGCGTGGCACGGCCCTCGGCGCGGACGTTGAAGCCGATGACGATCGCGTCGGAGCCGGACGCCAGGTTGATGTCGGACTCGGTGACCGCACCCACGCCGCGGTGCAGCACGCGGATGTCGACCTCCTCGCCCACATCGAGCTGGAGCAGCGAGGACTCGAGAGCCTCGACCGAACCGGACGCGTCGCCCTTGATGATGAGGTTGAGCTGCTGGATCTCGCCGGCCTTGAGCACCTTGTCGAGGTCCTCGAGGGACACCCGGCGGGTGCGCTTGGCGAAGGCGGCGTTGCGCTCGCGCGCAGCGCGCTTCTCGGCGATCTGGCGGGCCGTGCGGTCCTCGTCGACGACGAGGAAGTTGTCGCCCGCGCCCGGGACGTTGGTCAGACCGAGGACGAGGACCGGGGTCGACGGACCCGCCTCTTCCACGTTCTGGCCCTTGTCGTCGAGCATCGCGCGGACACGGCCGTACGCGTCACCGGCGACCATCGTGTCACCGACGCGGAGGGTACCGCGCTGGACGAGCACGGTGGCCACGGCGCCGCGGCCACGGTCGAGGTGGGCCTCGATCGCGATGCCCTGCGCGTCCTGCTCCGCGTTGGCGCGCAGGTCGAGCGCGGCGTCGGCGGTGAGGACGACGGCCTCGAGCAGCTTGTCGATGTTCAGGCCCTGCTTGGCGGAGATGTCGACGAACATCGTGTCGCCGCCGTACTCCTCGGCCACCAGACCGAACTCGGTCAGCTGACCGCGGACCTTCGTCGGGTCGGCGCCCTCGACGTCGATCTTGTTGACCGCGACCACGATCGGCACGTCGGCCGCCTTGGCGTGGTTCAGGGCCTCGACCGTCTGCGGCATGACACCGTCGTTGGCCGCCACCACGAGGATCGCGATGTCGGTCGACTTCGCACCACGGGCACGCATGGCGGTGAACGCCTCGTGACCCGGGGTGTCGATGAAGGTGATCTTGCGCTCTTCGTCGTTGACCTCGGTGGAGACCTGGTAGGCACCGATGTGCTGGGTGATGCCGCCGGCCTCGCCCGCGACCACGTTGGTCTTGCGGATCGCGTCGAGGAGTCGCGTCTTACCGTGGTCGACGTGACCCATGACGGTCACGACCGGCGGACGCGCGACGAGCATCTCCTCGCCGCCCTCGTTCTCACCGAACTCGATGTCGAAGGACTCGAGCAGCTCGCGGTCCTCCTCCTCGGGGCTGACGATCTGAACGGTGTAGTTCATCTCGTCGCCGAGGAGCTGCAGCGTCTCGTCGGAGACGGACTGCGTCGCGGTGACCATCTCGCCGAGGTTCATCATGACCGCGACGAGCGACGCCGGGTTGGCGTTGATCTTCTCCGCGAAGTCCGTGAGGGACGCACCACGCGACAGGCGAATGGTCTCGCCGTTGCCGCGCGGCAGCATCACGCCGCCGACGGACGGGGCCTGCATGGCCTCGTACTCCTGGCGCCGCTGGCGCTTGGACTTGCGGCCGCGACGGGCCGGACCGCCGGGACGGCCGAAGGCGCCCTGCGTGCCGCCACGGGCACCCGGACCGCCGGGACGACCGCCGAAACCGGGACGACCGCCGCCGAAGCCGCCGCCACCGCCACCGGGACCGCCGCCACCGGGACGACCGGCGAAACCGCCGCCGCCACCCGGACGACCGCCGCCACCGGGACCGGCCGGACGGCCGGCGAAGCCCGGACGACCGGCGCCGCCGGGACGACCGGCACCGCCACCGGGACCGCGACCGCCGCCACCGGGGCCCGGACGCGGGCCGGCAGCCGGACGCTGCGGCATCATGCCCGGGTTCGGGCGGTTACCCGCCGGAGCACCGGGACGGGGGGCGCCGCCGGGGGCACCCTGCGGACGGGGCATGCCGCCCGGGGTCGGACGGGCGCCGCCCTGACCCTGCGGACGGGGAGCACCACCGGGGCCGCCCTGCGGACGCGGAGCGCCCGGGGCACCCGGAGCACCGGGGCGCGGAGCGCCGCCGGGACGGGGGGCCTGCGGACGGGCCATGCCCGTGGAGCCGCCGGAGGTGAAGGGGTTGTTGCCCGGACGGGGACCGGCCGGACGGGCACCGGGACGCGGGCCCTGACCCTGGCCACCGGGGCGCGGAGCGCGCTCGGGACGGCCGCCCTCACGCTGGCCGGCGGGGCCGGGACGGGCGCCGGGGCGCGGGCCGGGCGCGCCGGGACGCGGCGCGGAGGAACCCTGGGCCGGCGCCGGTGCGGAGAACTCCGCGGCGGGCACAGGGGTGACGGGGGCCGGCTTGGCCGGGGCGGCCGGGCCGGGCTTGGGGCCCGGACGCGGCGCCGGGGACGGCGCGGCCTGGGACGGCTTGGGGGCAGCTGCCTCCGCCGCCGGCTTGGGGGCGGCGGGACGGGGCGCACCCGGAGTGGGGGCACCCGGCTTGGGGGCCGCGGACTTGCGCGGCGCCGCCGGCTTCGCACCGGGCTTGCCGGCGCCGCCGGGACCCTGCAGTGCGTCAGTCAACTTGCGGACAACCGGCGCCTCGATCGTCGAGGACGCCGAACGGACGAATTCACCAAGTTCTTGGAGCTTGGCCATGACGACCTTGCTCTCCACTCCGAACTCCTTGGCGAGTTCGTATACCCGGACCTTAGCCACTTCGCTCCTTCTAGGTCCGGGGTGTCCACCGGACCGTCGCTACTTCATGGGCGTACTCATCGCGTACTCATCGAGTGCTCATCGCAATCTCGACCTACTTCCAACTCGCGAGGTACCTGACCGCACGGTTACCCGTGCCGTGCTTCTTACAGTGGGGCCATCCCCGCATGGTGCGGGGCCGATCTACTGCTGTTCTGTGTTGCTGTCGATCCGTTCTACGCACCGGCGCAGCTCCGTCGTGTCGAGCGGCCCCGGGGTCTTGAAGGCCCTGGGGAACGCCCGGCGGCGGACCGCCAGATCGAGACAGACCAGTGTGGGGTGCACGGAGGCACCCCGGCCGGGTAGCGTACCGCGAAGGTCGGGGACGCAGGCGCCCTCGATCACCACGATCCGCAGCAGATCGCCCTTGGCCGCTCGCTCCCGGCACCCCACACAGGTTCGCTCAGGGCATGCGCGGGCATGCGTCCGGCCAGACACTCTTCAGTCTACCTCCCCGCGCCAGTCCCACCCCTGGGGGGCAGTGATCGGGCACGTATGCGTTTCGGTCACGATGCCGGGGCCCGCACGCGTGCGGGCCCCGGTGTGGTGAACGTGATCAGGCTCGGCCGGATTCCCGGTCGGGCTGTTCGGTGTCCGGGCGGATGTCGATGCGCCACCCGGTGAGGCGCGCGGCCAGGCGGGCGTTCTGCCCCTCCTTGCCGATCGCCAGGGAGAGCTGGTAGTCGGGCACGGTCACCCGGGCGGAGCGCGCGGCGAGATCCACGATCTCGACCTTGCTCACCCGCGCGGGGGACAGAGCGTGGGCCACCAGCTCGGCGGGGTCGTCCGACCAGTCGACGATGTCGATCTTCTCGCCGTGCAGCTCCGCCATGACGTTGCGGACGCGGCCGCCCATGGGGCCGATGCAGGCGCCCTTGGCGTTGAGGCCGGAGCGCGTGGAGCGGACCGCGATCTTGGTGCGGTGGCCCGCCTCACGCGCGATGGCGGCGATCTCCACGGAGCCGTCCGCGATCTCCGGCACCTCGAGGGCGAAGAGCTTCTTGACCAGATTCGGGTGGGTGCGCGAGAGCGTGACGGACGGGCCGCGCACGCCCTTCGCCACCCGTACGACGTACGTGCGCAGGCGCGTGCCGTGCTTGTACTCCTCGCCGGGGACCTGCTCCTGCACCGGCAGGATGGCCTCCAGCTTGCCGATGTCCACCAGGACGTTCTTCGGGTCCTTGCCCTGCTGGACGATGCCGGCGACGACATCGCCCTCACGGCCCGCGAACTCACCGAAAGTGATCTCGTCCTCGGCGTCGCGCAGACGCTGGAGGATGACCTGCTTGGCGGTGGTCGCGGCGATCCGGCCGAAGCCGGACGGCGTGTCGTCGAACTCGCGGGGCTCCTCGCCCTCGGCGAGGTCCTGCGGGTCCTCCTTGGCCCACACCGTCACGTGACCGGTCGACCGGTCCAGCTCCACGCGGGCGCGGCGGCGGCTTCCCTCGGTGCGGTGGTAGGCGATGAGGAGGGCCGACTCGATCGCTTCGACCAGCAGGTCGAAGGAGATCTCCTTCTCTCGCACCAGACCCCGCAGGGCACTCATGTCGATGTCCACGGCTACGCCTCCTCTTGGCTCTCGTCGGTTTCGTCGGCGGCCCCTGCCGCCGCGCCTGCGGTCTTCTCCGCGGCCTTGCGGTTGAACTCGATCTCCACGCGCGCCTTGGCGATCTCGCCGAAGGCCAGTCGCCGCGAGGTGGGCTTGCGGCCCTTCACCCCGGGGACCTCCAGGTCCAGCCCCTCGTCGTCCACGGCCACGATGCGGGCCACGAGCTCGCCGCCCTCGGCGAGCTGCGCCTTGATCAGACGGCCCGTGGCACGCACGTAGTGACGGTGCTCGGTCAGGGGGCGGTCGGCGCCGGGAGAGGTGACTTCCAGAACGTACGGGGCGCCGCCCATGGCGTCCGTCTCGTCGAGCTTCTCGGAGACGGCACGGCTGACTTCCGCACACTCGTCCAGCTCGACGCCCGCATCGGAGTCCACCACGATGCGCAGCACACGCCGCTTGCCCGCCGTGGTCACCTCGATCTCTTCCAGATCCAGCTCCCGCGCGCTCACGAGAGGGGCCAGCAGCTCGCGCAGCCGCTCGCTCTGGGTGGTGCTCATCCGGGTGACTCCTCGGCCGCGTGTGCTGTTGTGGGAAAGTCGCGTGTCAGGTCAAAGCCTATCTGTTCCGGCAGCCGACTGACGATTCGGTGCCTCGTCCGTGGCCATCGGACGGCGCGCCGGTACGCTCACGTGCGGTGATCATGACCGGACCGGCGGAAAGAGGAACGTGGCGTTCACGACGACGACGCGGGGCCCGGCCGGCCCGCACCGACGCAGGGTACTGGCCGGGGGCGCGGCGGTTCTGCTGAGCGCGGCCGGCGGGGGGCTGCTCACCGGCTGTTCCGGCGGACCGCGGGCGTCCGCCGGGTCCTCGGACCGTGCGGCCGAGGAGGAGCTGCGGGACGCCGCGGGGCGCGCCTCGGTCGCGCTGCTGGCACGTTACGACGCCACGATCGCGGTGCACGGGGGGCTTGCGGAGCGGCTGCGGCCGCTGCGCGAGGAGGTCGCGCGTCATGCGGAGGCTTTCGGCGCGGCGCGTGGGGTGACGGGATCTGCGGATGCCGCGCCGGCCGGCTCGCCTGCGCCGTCGGGGAGCTCTTCTGCGCCGTCGGCGGGGTCTTCTGCGCCGCCTCGTGTGGACGGCTCTGCGCCGCCCCTGCCGCCTCATGCGGACGGCGTGCCGAGTGACGAGAAGGCGGCACTGGCGGCGCTGGCGGAAGCCGAGCGGCGCACGGCGGACGACCGCACCAAGGCCCTCGGCTCGGCGCCGTCCGAACTCGCCCGGCTGCTCGCCTCCGTGGCCGCCGCCGGCGCGGCCCATGCCTACCTGCTGGGGAGTGACTCATGACGCAGACCGCGAGCCCCCGCGCGCCGAAGGACCCCGCTGCGCGCAGGGCCCTGCAGGCGGCGCAGGCCGCGCTCGCGGCCGAGCATGCCGCCGTGTACGGCTACGGGGTCGTCGGCGCCCGTGTCGCGCAGGAGCGGTCGGCGGAGGCGCGTGAGGCGTACGACGCGCACCGTGCGCGGCGGGATGCGATGAGCCGCGCCGTGCGGGACTTGGGCGGCGTGCCGGAGGCCGCGGCCGCCGGGTACGCGCTGCCATTCGCCGTTACCGACGCGGACGCCGCCGTACGGCTGGCGGCGGAGCTGGAGGCGCGCGTCGCGGCCGTCTACGCCGATCTCGTGGGTGCCGCCGGCGCGGCCCTACGGGGCGAGGCCGCCGGTGCCCTGCGGGAGGCGGCAGTGCGCGCCGTGCGCTGGCGCGGCAGCGGCGTAGCCTTCCCTGGGCTCACGGACCGGAACGCTCCGGACGGGCCCGGCGGGTCACCGGACCGCACGTGACCAGCAAGGACGAAAAGGACAGCACAGGGATGAGCAACACCGACGACCGCTTCGCACCACCGGAGCGGCTGGTACGGGCCCTGGGCTCCGAACCGGCGGACGGGGCCGCCCGTCAGTGGCTCGTGTCGCTTCCGGAACGGGTGCGCGAGTTCGCGGAGCGCTGGGAGCTGACACCCGAGCGGGTGCACCAGCCCGGCGGGCGGAGCAGCGTCGTCGTTCTCGTGCGCCGGGGGGACGGTGCGGGCGCCGTGCTCAAGCTGGAGGCGCCGGGCAGCGGCACCGGCCTGGAGCACGCGGCGCTGGCGCACTGGAACGGCCTCGGGGCCGTCCGGGTGCTGCAGGCCGCGCCGGAGGCTGGTGCGCTCCTGCTGGAGCGGCTGCGGCCCGGCGTGAGCCTGCGGTCCCTTGCCGAGGCGAAGGCCGTCCTGGAGGCCACCGCGACGCTGCAGCGGCTGTGGGTGCGCCCCGCCGAGGATCATCCCTTCACGACGGTGGCCGACCACGCGGCACGCCTCGCGGGCACCCTGCGGAGGCAGGCGGAGGAGCCCTGGGCATCCGACGCGCGGGCCGTGATCGACGAGGCCCTGGAGCTGCGGGACGCTCTGACGGCCGGGTGTGACGAGCCGCCGTCCCTGCTGCACGGCGACTACCAGCAGGGCAAGGTGCTGGCGGGTGACCGGGCCCCGTGGCTGGCCGTCGGCCCCAGGCCGCTGGTGGGCGAGCGCGCCTACGACCTGGCGTCGCTGGCCCTGGACCGCGTCGACACCCTGATGGCCTCCCCCGGTGCCGCGGCGATCGCCCGCCGGCGCGTGGTGAAGCTGGGCGACGCCCTGGACGTCGACCACGACCGGCTGCGGGGCTGGGCCCTTTTCCGCGCGGCGGAGGCAGGCGTACGGGAACTCGCCGGCGGTGCGCGCCGCCGAGGCGAACTCCTGCTGGAGTTCGCGGGGATGCTCTGAGGGCGGCCTCATACGGGGCCTCATGCGCGGCCTTCTGCACGGCCTCATGCGGGGTCACGCGTAGGTGCGCCTCATGCGGCGCCCATACGGTGGGGCGGGCCGCCTCGTGCGGACGGGCGGGCCGTGCCTGCGCCGCCGCATCGGCGGCCCCGTGCGGCCCTTATCGGCCCGCCCCATGCGGTCGGGGCACGAGGCCCCGACCGTCTCCGACGTAACGTCAGCGCAGCGCGCTGAGGCGCTCGATCGCCTCGGCGACCGGCAGCTCCTCACGGGCACCGGTGCGGCGGTCCTTCAGCTCCACGAGGCCCTGAGGCGCGCCGCGGCCGACCACCAGGATGGTCGGAACGCCGATCAGCTCGGCGTCGGTGAACTTCACGCCCGGAGAGACGCCGGTGCGGTCGTCGACGAGGACCCGGACACCCGCCGAGCCCAGCTTGTCCGCGAGCTCCAGGGCGAGTTCGGTCTGCACGGCCTTGCCGGCCGCGACGACGTGGACGTCGGCGGGCGCGACCTCGCGGGGCCAGCACAGGCCGGCCTCGTCGTGCGTCTGCTCCGCGAGGGCCGCCACGGCGCGCGAGACGCCGATGCCGTACGAGCCCATGGTGACGCGGACCGGCTTGCCGTTCTGCCCGAGGACGTCGAGGGAGAACGCGTCGGCGTACTTGCGGCCCAGCTGGAAGATGTGGCCGATCTCGATCGCCCGGCCGATCTCCAGACCCGCCCCGCAGCTCGGGCAGGGGTCGCCCGGCTCGACCACGACGACGTCGAGGTACTGGTCGACCTCGAAGTCCCGTCCGCAGACCACGTTGCGCGCGTGCTTGCCGGTCTTGTTGGCGCCGGTGATCCATGCGGTGCCGGGCGCCACACGCGGGTCGGCGATGTAGCGCAGCCCGAGGCCCTGCGGGCCGACGTAGCCCCGTACGAGGTCGGGCCGGCCCTCGAAGTCCTCGGCCGCGGCCAGTTCGACGACGGCGGGCGCCAGGTGCTCCCCCAGCTTGCCGAGGTCGACTTCCCGGTCGCCGGGCACGCCGACGGCGGTGATCTCCCCGTCGACCTTGACGAGGAGGTTCTTCAGGGTCGCGGAGGCGGGGACGCCGAGGTGGGCCGCGAGCGTCTCGATGGTGGGCGTGTCCGGGGTGTCGAGCTCCTCGACGGGCCCGTGGCCGGCGGGGTCCGCGGGGGCCACGGTGACGGTCACGGCTTCGGTGTTCGCGGCGTAGTCGCACCGGGGGCAGTCCACGAAGGTGTCCTCACCCGCAGCGGCGGGCGCCAGGAACTCCTCGGACGCCGAGCCGCCCATGGCACCCGAGACGGCCGAGACGACGCGGTAGTCGAGCCCCAGGCGCTCGAAGATGCGGGTGTACGCCTCGCGGTGCAGGCGGTAGGACTCGGCGAGGCCCTCGTCGGTGGTGTCGAACGAGTAGGAGTCCTTCATCTGGAACTCGCGCCCGCGCAGCACACCGGAGCGGGGCCGCGCCTCGTCCCGGTACTTGGTCTGGATCTGGTAGAGGATCACGGGCAGGTCCTTGTAGGACGTGCACTGGTCCTTGACGGTGAGGGTGAAGATCTCTTCGTGCGTGGGGCCGAGCAGGTACTCGGCGCCCTTGCGGTCCTTGAGGCGGAAGAGCAGGTCGCCGTACTCCTCCCAGCGCCCGCTCGCCTCGTACGGCTCCTTGGGCAGCAGCGCCGGCAGCAGGACCTCCTGGCCCCCGATGGCGTCCATCTCCTCCCGCACCACGCGGGAGACGTTGTCCAGCACCTTCTTGCCGAGCGGCAGCCAGGTCCAGACACCGGCGGAGGAGCGGCGGACGTAGCCGGCGCGGACCAGCAGCTTGTGGCTGGCGGTCTCCGCGTCGGCAGGGTCGTCGCGCAGCGTCTTCAGCAGCGTCGTGGACATGCGCTGGACATGGGCCATGGTCGGTCTCCTGGCAGGGCGTAGGGAATTGCCAGGAGCCTAGCGGGAGCCGGCGGCACGGCTGAAACGAGTTCTCGGTGTTGAGAGCATCAGCCGCCTCATGCGGCGGTCGTTGGGTGCCCCAACAGAACGCCGTCGGATGCACACCGAATCGTTGGATGGCCCTATGACCGGCCTGTCAGCCCCGGTCGTCCGCGCCCTCACCCAGCAGCGGCAACGGCGCCCCCATCACCACATACGGGCTCGGAGCGCTGGGAAAGTGCACGGGGCGCGCAAGGTCCCGGTATCCGAGCTTGCGGTAGAGGGCGCGGGCGGGGGATTCGGTGTCGATGGCCGACAGGATGGACCGGGGCTCCGCGGCGCTGTCGGTGATCGTCGTGATGAGGGACCGGCCGATGCCCCGTTTCTGGAAGTCGGGGTGGACGTGCAGTTCGGTGATGACGAAGGAGTTGTCGAGCCAGCCGTCGCTTCCGGTGGCGCGCAGGTAGGGCTCGACGACCCCGGACCACCAGTGGCCGCGGTCGTTCGGCATGCCGTAGACGAAGCCGACGAGGCGCCCGCTGCCGGTGGTCGCGCCGAGGGCGCGGGAGCCGCGGGCGGCGAGGTGGCGCAGCACGATGTGGCGCCGTACGGCGATCTCTTCCTCGGTGAGCCCGAAGGCGAGCGCCTGCACGGTCAGTGCGTCGTCGACCCGGGCGGCGAGGTCGAGCGGCCCGACCACGATGTCATCCATGCGGGGAGGCTACCCGTCCGTACGCCGTGCACGGGCCGGGCGGCTCAGAACAGTACGCTCATGAACGCGCCGGTCTCCTCGAAGCCCACGCGCCGGTATGCGGCCCGTGCGGCGGTGTTGTAGTCGTTGACGTAGAGGCTGACGACCGGCGACACCTCGGCGAGGGCGTAGCGCAGGACGGCGGCCATGCCGGTAACGGACAGGCCGCGGCCCCGGTACTCCGGGGCGACCCAGACGCCCTGGATCTGGCAGGCCTGGGGCGTGGCGGCGCCGATCTCCGCCTTGAAGACGACGCGGCCGTCCTTGATGCGGGCGAAGGAGCGGCCGGAGCCCACGAGCTCGGCGACCCGGGCCTGGTAGAGGAGGCCGCCGTCGCCGGCGAGCGGGGATACGCCGACCTCCTCGGTGAACATGGCGACGCAGGCCGGCATGATCACTTCCATCTCGTCCTTGCGGATGCGGCGGACGAGGGGGTCGGGCTCGATGCCGGCGGGCATGGAGCGGGTGACCATGAGGGGCTGGTGGGCGCGGACCTCCCGCGCGGGGCCCCAGTGGGGCTCGAGCAGCGACCAGAGTGCGGCGGTGGCCTCCGCGGGGCCGACGATGGACGAGCAGCGGCGGCCCGCGCGGCGGGCGCGGTCGGCGAAGGCCCGCACGGCCTCGGGGCCCGCGCAGATGGGCACGAGGTTGGCGCCGGCGTAGCAGAGGGATTCGAGGCGCCCGTCGGCGTACCAGCCCCACATCTCGCCGCCGAGCCGCCAGGGGTCGAGGCCCGCGACCTGGACGCGGGCGGCGACGAAGGCGTTGGCGACGGGGTCGCGGCCGAGAACGGCGAGGGCGGCCTCGATGTCGCCGGGCTCCAGGACCTTGGTGGTGGTCGTCGTCAGCACGTGTGGTCTTGCCTCACCGTCACGGGGCCCGAGGCCATGGGAAACAGGTCTTGGAACTGTACCTCCAGGCCTCGCGGCGCACCCCCCTCGCGGCCCGCACGGGGCGGGAAACAGCGGTGCCCCGCCCCGTACCGGACGGGAGGCGGGGCACTGCCTCGTGCGCGGTGCATGAGGCGGCTCGTGCCGGGGCGCACGGGGCGCTGCAGCAGCTGTCAGCCGGCGACGCTGATCTCGGGCTCGCCGGACGCGACGCCGTCCTTCTGCATCTGCTCGGCGATCTTCAGCGCTTCCTCGATGAGGGTCTCCACGATCTTCGACTCCGGCACGGTCTTGATGACCTCGCCCTTCACGAAGATCTGCCC
>NZ_JBPQTW010000182.1:0-14557 GCF_051386535.1 Streptomyces sp. URMC 127 | reverse complement strand
CCCCCCCCGCCGCGCCGGCCCGGTTCGTGCCGGGCCGGCGCGGCAGCCGCGTCAGCGGCTGTCCGAGCCCCCCTTGCCGAGCGCGGCCGCGCGGCCGGCCTCCAGGCGTGCGACGGGGATGCGGAAGGGCGAGCAGGAGACGTAGTCCAGGCCCACCTCGTGGAAGAAGTGCACCGAGTCCGGGTCGCCGCCGTGCTCGCCGCAGACGCCGAGCTTGAGGTCCGGGCGGGTGGCCCGGCCGGCCTCGGCGGCCGCCTTCACGAGCGAGCCCACGCCGTCCCGGTCGATGGTCTCGAAGGGGCTGACGCCGAAGATGCCCTTCTCCAGGTAGGCGGTGAAGAAGCTGGCCTCGACGTCGTCGCGGGAGAAGCCCCACACGGTCTGGGTGAGGTCGTTGGTGCCGAAGGAGAAGAACTCGGCGGCCTCGGCGATCTGACCGGCCGTGAGCGCGGCGCGCGGCAGCTCGATCATGGTGCCGAGCGCGAGTCGCAGGCCCGTGCCGGTGGCCCGCTCGACCTCGGCGATGACGCGCTCGGCCTCCTCGCGGACGATCTCCAGCTCCTGGACGGTGCCCACCAGCGGGATCATGATCTCGGCGCGCGGGTCGCCGCCGGCCGCGACGCGCTCGGCCGCGGCCTCGGCAATCGCACGCACCTGCATGGCGAACAGGCCCGGGATGACGAGGCCGAGGCGGACGCCGCGCAGGCCCAGCATCGGGTTCTGCTCGTGGAGCTTGTGCACGGCCTGCAGCAGGCGCAGCTCGTTCTCGTGCGCCTCCTGGCGGGCCTCGGCGAGCGCGACCCGGACCGACAGCTCGGTGATGTCGGGCAGGAACTCGTGCAGCGGCGGGTCGAGCAGGCGCACGGTGACCGGCAGCCCGTCCATGGCCTCGAAGAGCTCCACGAAGTCGGACTTCTGCAGCGGCAGCAGGGCCTGGAGGGCCTCGTCGCGCTCGTCCTCGTGGTCGGCCAGGATCAGCCGCTCGACCATCTCGCGGCGCTCGCCGAGGAACATGTGCTCGGTGCGGCACAGGCCGATGCCCTGGGCGCCGAAGCGGCGGGCGCGGGCGGCGTCCTCGGCGTTGTCGGCGTTGGCGCGGACCTGCAGCCGGCGGCCGCCGTCGGCGTAGGACATCACGCGGTGGACGGCCTTCACCAGCTCGTCGGCGTCCTCAGCGCCGCCGTCCGTGCGGCCCTCGAAGTACTCGACGACCGGGGAGGGCACGACGGGCACCTCGCCGCGGTAGACCTTGCCGGTGGAGCCGTCGATGGAGACGACCTCGCCCTCCTCGATGACGATCCCGCCCGGGGCCGTCATGCGGCGGCGCTTGGTGTCGACCTCCAGCTCCTCCGCGCCGCAGACGCAGGTCTTGCCCATGCCGCGGGCGACGACGGCGGCGTGCGAGGTCTTGCCGCCGCGGGAGGTGAGGATGCCCTCGGAGGCGATCATGCCGTCGAGGTCGTCCGGGTTGGTCTCGCGGCGGATGAGAATGACCTTCTCGCCCGAGCGCGACCACTTCACGGCGGTGTACGAGTCGAAGACGGCCTTGCCGACGGCGGCGCCGGGCGAGGCGGCGATGCCGCGGCCGAGCAGCTCGGTCTTGGCCTTCTCGTCGAAGCGCGGGAACATCAGCTGCGCGAGCTGGGCGCCCGTGACGCGCTGCAGCGCCTCGGCCTCGTCGATCAGCCCCTGGTCCACGAGCTGGGTGGCGATGCGGAAGGCGGCACCGGCGGTGCGCTTGCCGACGCGGGTCTGCAGCATCCACAGCTTGCCGCGCTCGATGGTGAACTCGATGTCGCACAGGTCCTTGTAGTGCGTCTCGAGCGTCTCCATGATCTGCATCAGCTGGTCGTAGGACGCCTTGTCGATGCGCTCCAGGTCGGCGAGCGGCACGGTGTTGCGGATGCCCGCGACGACGTCCTCGCCCTGGGCGTTCTGCAGGTAGTCGCCGTAGACGCCCTGGTGGCCGCTGGCGGGGTCGCGGGTGAAGGCGACGCCGGTGCCGGAGTCGGGGCCGAGGTTGCCGAAGACCATGGAGCAGATGTTGACGGCGGTGCCCAGGTCGCCGGGGATGCGCTCCTGGCGGCGGTAGAGCTTGGCGCGGTCGCCGTTCCAGGAGTCGAAGACCGCGCGGATGGCGAGGTCCATCTGCTCGCGGGGCTCCTGCGGGAAGTCCCGGCCGGTCGCCTTCGCGACGATGCCCTTGAACTCCTCGACCAGGCGGCGCAGGTCGGCGGCGTCGAGCTCGACGTCCGTGGTGACGCCCTTGGCGCGCTTGGCCGCCTCCAGCGCCTCCTCGAAGAGCTCGCCGTCGACGCCGAGGACGGTCTTGCCGAACATCTGGATGAGGCGCCGGTAGGAGTCCCAGGCGAAGCGCTCGTCGCCGGCCTGGGCGGCGAGCCCGGCCACGGAGGCGTCGGAGAGCCCGATGTTGAGGACCGTGTCCATCATGCCGGGCATGGAGAACTTGGCGCCGGAACGGACCGAGACCAGCAGCGGGTCGTCCGCCTGCCCCAGCTTCTTGCCCATCCGCTTCTCGAGGGCCCCGAGATGGGCCGAGACCTCGTCGCGCAGGGCGGCGGGCTCGCTGCCGCTGCCGAGGTAGACCTTGCAGGCTTCGGTGGTGATCGTGAAGCCGGGGGGTACGGGCAGGCCGAGGTTGGTCATCTCGGCGAGGTTGGCGCCCTTCCCGCCGAGCAGGTCCTTCAGGTCCTTGTTGCCCTCGGTGAAGTCGTAGACGAACTTCGGCTGCTTCTGCTGGTCTGTGGTTTCCGGCACGGGACTCGACTCCTCACTGGGGTCCCCCCGTACACAGTTGGGGGAAGGCGTGCTCAAACGTGCTGACGGCGGGGAGCGTACCCAGATCGAAGGCTTATGAGGAGGTCCACCCCCCGGCCATATGGGCGTAACCCCCTGTCAGCCAGCAGATCGAAAGTCACGCCCCGGTAAAGCACCCGGAAGCCGCTTGTTCGACTCCTGAAGACAGAATGACCGGGCGGAGTCGGCTTCTCACAGCGCGTCGAGCAAATGGCGGATGCGGCGTCAAGCCGTGAACGCAAGAGGGGTGGCACGCAGTGCCACCCCTCAAGAGGTGCACCCCTGTGTATACCGCTCATCTGAGCGCGCTACTGATCAGGGGTGGCGAGAATCACGCCGTCGGGCGACGCATCGGCCGCCGGATATGTCGGGTCATCCGCCGGATGTGTCGAGTTCGGCGTCCGCGCTCACGGTCGCGCAGTCGTAGGGGTCGTTCAGCCAGCCGTCGGGGAGCACCACGCGGTTGCGGCCGGACGTACGGCCGCGGGGCCCGTCGGCGCCGGCCGGCCAGGGCTGGTCCAGGTCGAGCTCGCTCAGGTGAGCGGACAGCTCGTCCAGGGACGAGGCGACCGCCAGCTTCTTGCGCATCTCGGAGCCGACCGAGAAGCCCTTGGTGTACCAGGCCACGTGCTTGCGGAAGTCGATGACGCCGCGCTCCTCGCTCTCCAGCCACTCGCCGAGGAGCGTGGCGTGGCGCACCATCACGGCGGCCACCTCGCGCAGCGTGGGCGCGGCGGGGGCGCCGCCGCCCTCGAAGGCGGTGACCAGGTCGCCGAAGAGCCAGGGGCGGCCCAGGCAGCCGCGGCCGACGACCACGCCGTCGCAGCCGGTCTCGCGCATCATCCGCACGGCGTCCTCCGCCGACCAGATGTCGCCGTTCCCGAGGACCGGGATCTCCGGGACGGCCTCCTTCAGCCGCGCTATGGCCTCCCAGTCGGCGGTGCCGCCGTAGTGCTGGGCGGCCGTGCGGCCGTGCAGGGCGATGGCGGTGACGCCTTCCTCGACGGCGATCCGGCCGGCGTCGAGGAAGGTGATGTGCTCGTCGTCGATGCCCTTGCGCATCTTCATCGTGACGGGGAGCGATCCCGCGTTGCCGACGGCCTCGCGCAGGATCGAGCGGAGCAGGTTGCGCTTGTACGGGAGCGCCGACCCGCCGCCCTTGCGGGTGACCTTGGGGACGGGGCAGCCGAAGTTGAGGTCGATGTGGTCGGCCAAGTCCTCGTCCACGATCATGCGGACGGCCTTGCCGACGGTGACCGGGTCGACGCCGTAGAGCTGGATCGACCGGGGCTTCTCGGTGCCGTCGAAGTGGATCAGACGCATGGTCTTGGCGTCGCGCTCGACCAGGGCCCGGGTGGTGATCATCTCGCTGACGAACAGCCCCTTGCCGCCGCTGAACTCGCGGCAGAGCGTGCGGAAGGGCGCGTTCGTGATGCCCGCCATGGGGGCGAGGACCACCGGCGGCCACACGGTGTGCGGGCCGATCTGGAGCGGCGTGGCGGCGTCATGCGTCATGACCCCATTGTCCCGTACCGCCACGGAGCATTTAGTTGTACTCTTTAAATCATTGGAGATGTACAACTATCTGTTGTGCGCCCGTATCCCAGGGGGTCCCCGTGCCCGAGCTCTCCCGGCGCCGCCGGATGCTGGTCCTCGCCATCTGCTGCACGAGCCTGCTGATGGTGAGCCTCGACAACACGATCCTGAACGTGGCGCTGCCGTCGATGCAGCGCGACCTGCACACGACGATCCCCGGCCTGCAGTGGGCGATCGACGCCTACACGCTCGTCCTGGCCTCCCTGCTGATGCTCGCCGGCTCGACCGCCGACCGGCTGGGCCGCAAGCGCGTCTTCCTGGCCGGGCTGGTGCTCTTCACCGCCGGATCCGTGCTGTGCAGCCTCGCGCCGGGGCTGGGCTGGCTGGTCGTCTTCCGCATGGTGCAGGCCGTCGGCGGCTCGATGCTCAACCCGGTCGCCATGTCGATCATCACGAACACCTTCACCGACCCCCGGGAGCGCGCCCGCGCGATAGGCGTCTGGGGCGGCGTCGTCGGCATCAGCATGGCGGCGGGGCCGGTCATCGGCGGAGCGCTCGTCGAGACCACCGGCTGGCGGGCCATCTTCTGGATCAACCTCCCCGTCGGCCTGGCCGCGCTCGCGATGACCGCCCGGTACGTGCCCGAGTCCCGCGCGGCCCGGCCCCGCCGCCCCGACCCCGTCGGCCAGGTGCTGATGATCGCGCTGCTCGGCTCGCTCACGTACGGGATCATCGAGGGCTCCGCGGCCGGCTGGAGCTCGCCGCTCATCCTCGGCTGCTTCGCCGTCGCGGCCTGCGCGCTGGCCGGGCTCGCCGGCTACGAGCGGCGGCGCGCCGAGCCGCTGATCGAGCCGGGGCTCTTCCGGAGCGCGCCCTTCGGCGGGGCCGTGGTCGTGGCCGTCTGCGCCTTCGCGGCGCTGGGCGGCTTCCTCTTCCTCAACACGCTGTACCTGCAGAACGACCGCGGCCTGTCCGCGCTGGACGCCGGCCTGTACATGCTGCCCATGGCCGTCATGTGCCTCGTCTTCGCGCCGCTGTCGGGCCGGCTCGTGGGGGCCCGCGGGCCCCGGCTGCCGCTGGTGCTCGCGGGAGCGGCGCTGACGGCGAGCGGCCTGCTCGTGGCGGCGAGCGGCGCGGCCGTCCCCACCGGCTCCGCCGGCTCCTCCGGCTCCTCCGACCTGCTGCTGATCTGCGCGTACGTCCTCTTCGGCATCGGCTTCGGCCTGGTGAACGCGCCCATCACCAACACCGCCGTCTCCGGCCTGCCGCGCTCGCGGGCCGGCGTCGCGGCCGCCGTCGCCTCCACCAGCCGCCAGGTCGGCAGCTCGCTGGGCGTCGCGGTGATCGGCGCGGCGGTCGCGGCGGGCCTGCGCGAGACGGGCTGGTGGATCGTCACGGGGTGCGGTGCGGCCGTGCTCGTGGTCGGTACGATCACCACCGGCCGCTGGGCCGCCCGGACCGCCGAGCGGGCCGCGGCCCGGACCGGCCCCTCCCCCGAGCAGAGCAGGATCCCGGTGACACGATGACCGCGCACGACACGCACGCAGCGACGGCGGAGCGCGCCTGGGGGCAGCTGCGGGAGATCGTCCTCGGCGGCAACGAGCGCCGCAAGGAGGTCGTCGACGCGCTCGGCATGAGCTTCTTCCGCATCAAGGCCCTGCGGCGCATCGCCCGCGGCCCGCTCACCCTCCGCGAGCTGGCCGAGATGCTGCTGACGGACCGCCCGTACACGACGCTGGTCGTGGACGACCTGGAGGCCCGCGGCCTGGTGGAGCGCACGGCCAACCCGGCGGACCGCCGCTCGAAGATCGTCTCGGCCACGGCGGCGGGCCGGGAGGCGGCGGCCCGCGCGGAACGCATCCTGGGCACGCCGCCGCCGGCCCTGCTGTCCCTGCCGCCGGAGGACCTGGCGGAACTGGAACGGATCACGGCGAAGCTGGCGGCGTACGGTCCTTGAGGTGACGTGACGGTGGCCGTGACAGGGCGGACCGCCGGACCCTCGCCGTAGCGGTTGCCCGCCGTGGCGGCGGCTGGTCCCGGCGGACCGGTAAGGACCGGAGGCCCTGCGCCGGACGGCAGCCCCCACCCGTAGCACCGCCGCTAAACGCCCCCGTTCCGCGCGAGCGCGCTCAGCCGCTCCAGCCGCTCCCGCGTCGCCTCGTCCGCCGGGGTCAGGGTGAGCATCCGGCCGCCGGGGTGCGGGCCGGTCCACAGGCCGGTGAAGTTGAAGCGGAGCTCGCCCACCACCGGGTGCCGGTGGCTGCGGAGCCGGGGGGACGTGATCGGGGCGACCTCGTGGCGGGCCCAGAACATGCGGAACTCCGGGGAGGCCGCCAGCAGCTTGGCCAGGAAGCGCTCCCACGCGGGCTCCCCGAGGTGGTCCGCCATCGACGCCCGGAACCTGGCCGCCATGGCCCGGGTCGTCTCCTGCAGGTCGCAGAGCGTCGCGCGGACCTCGGCGTTGGTGAACGCGAGCCACATGCAGTTGCGCTCCTCGGGAGGCAGCCTGTCGAGGTCGCACAGGAGCGCGCTGTACGTGCGGTTGTAGGCGAGGAGGTCGTACCGCGAGTTCTGGACGCAGGCGGGGAACGGCTCCAGCTGCTCCAGCATCATCCGCAGGTCCGCGGAGACCCCCGGGCAGTCGTTCTCCGGCATCGGGTCGACCGCGTTGGCCAGCGCGAAGAGGTGGCTGCGCTCGCTGCGGTCGAGCTGCAGGGCGCGGGCGATCGCGTCCAGGACCTGCGGCGAGACCTTGATGTCGCGGGCCTGCTCCAGCCACGTGTACCAGGTGACGCCCACCGCGGCGAGGTGTGCCACCTCCTCGCGGCGCAGGCCCGGCGTGCGCCGCCGCGGCCCGCGCGGCAGGCCGGCCTGCTCGGGGGAGACGCGCTCGCGGCGGCTGCGCAGGAAGGCGGCGAGCTCCCCGCGGCGGACGTCGTCGGCGGTGACGGGCGCGGCGACGGCCCGGGGCTCCTGCAGCATCGTGGTCATGCCTCCAGCGTGCGCGAGGCACGCGGCCGGTTCCAGGTAGTGCTGATACCAGGATAAGAACGCTCTGGTACCGGGCTGGGCGGGCGGCCATCGTCGGTACCGTGAGCGAAACCCGAACAACTCCCCCTGTCACCGGATCCGTTGCGGCACCCTCCGCGGGCGCCCTCCCCTCCCCCGCCCTCACCCCACTCGGCCTGTTCACCGTGCTCATGGGCGCGGCGCTGCCCATGGTCGACTTCTTCATCGTCAACGTCGCCCTGCCCGCCATCGACCACGACCTGCACGCGGGCCCCGCCCTGCTGGAGATGGTCGTGGGCGGCTACGGAGTCGCCTACGCCGTGCTGCTGGTGCTCGGCGGCCGGCTGGGCGACATGGTCGGCAGACGCCGGCTGTTCATGTGGGGCACGGCCGCGTTCGGCGTGACGTCGGTGGCGTGCGGCCTCGCCCCGGGCGCGTGGTGGCTGGTGGCCGCGCGGATCGCGCAGGGCGCGGCGTCCGCGCTGATGCTGCCGCAGGTGCTGGCGACGATCCAGGCGACGACGAGCGGCGCGGGCCGGGCCAGGGCGCTCAGCTTCTACAGCGGCACCTCCGGGGTCTCCGCCTCGGTGGGCCAGGTGCTGGGCGGGGTGCTGGTCGCCGCGGACGTGGCGGGCACCGGCTGGCGGTCGATCTTCCTGGTGAACGCGCCGGTCGCGGCGGTCGCGCTGGTGCTGGCCGCCCGTGCGGTGCCCGAGACCCGCTCGCCGCAGCCGACGCGGGTGGACGGCCTGGGCACGGTGCTGCTGTCGCTGTCGCTGATCTCCCTGCTGGTGCCGCTGACGGAGGGCAGGGCGACGGGCTGGCCGGTGTGGTCGTGGGCGCTGCTGGCCGTCTTCCCGTTCGCGGCGGCGGCGTTCGCCGTCACCGAGCGGCGCCTGGAACGGGCGGGGCAGGCCGGGAAGACGGGACGAGCGGGGGAAGCCGGGCGGACGCCGCTGGTGCCGCCGTCGCTGCTGCGGGTGCGCTCGGTGCGTACGGGGCTGGCCGTGGTGGTGCCGTTCTCGCTGGGCTGGGGCGGCTTCATGTTCGTCCTCGCGGTGGTGCTGCAGGAGGGTCTGCGGCTGGGCCCGCTGGCGGCGGGGCTGGTGCTGGTGCCGATGTGCGTGACGTTCTTCGCGGGGTCGCTGGCCGGGCCGCGGCTCTTCAGCCGCTACGGGCGGCGGGCGATCACGGCCGGGGCCGTGATCCAGGGCGCCGGCCTGCTCGCGGTGGCCGCGGCCTTCTCCTGGGGCTGGGACGGGCGGAACGTCTGGGGCCCGTGCGCGGCGATGGCCGTCCAGGGCCTGGGCCAGGGGCTGCTGCTCCCGCTGACCCTGCGGACGGTGCTGAGCGAGGTGCCGGTGGCGCAGGCGGGTGTGGGCAGCGGGGTCATGGTGACCACGCAGCAGTCGTTCATGGCGCTGGGCGTGGCCACGCTCGGATCGCTGTTCCTGACCCTGTCGGACACGCAGGGGATGCGGGACGCGCTCGCCGTGACGCTGGGGGTGCAGGTGGTGGCGGTGGCGGCGTCGGCGCTGCTGACGCTGCGGATGCCGCGGGGGAACGACTGAGGAACGATTGTGGGCGACTGACAGATATTGAAATCTGTCAGTCCATGTGTCACTCTTCAAGGGAGCCGCAGTCCGCTTACCCACCTATGAGCAGATTGCACCGTTTTCACCTACCTTCCATTCCCCTCCGAAGGAGCTCCCGTGCAGCACCGCACCCTCGGCACCACCGGCCCCCGGGTCTCCGCCCTCGGTCTCGGCGCGATGGGCATGTCCGCCCTCTACGGCGAGGCCGACCGCGCCGAGTCGATCGCCACGATCCACGCCGCGCTCGACGCCGGCGTCACCCTGATCGACACCGGCGACTTCTACGGCATGGGCCACAACGAACTGCTCATCGGCGAGGCCCTGCGCACCGCCGGCCCGGCCGCCCGCGCCCAGGCGCTCACCAGCGTCAAGTTCGGCGCCCTGCGCGACCCCGACGGCGGCTGGTCCGGCTACGACGGCCGCCCCGCCGCGGTGAAGAACTTCGCCGCGTACTCCCTGCAGCGGCTCGGCGTCGACCACATCGACGTCTACCGGATCGCCCGCGTCGACCCGGACGTGCCGATCGAGGAGACCGTCGGCGCGATCGCCGAGCTCGTCGAGGCGGGCCACGTGCGGCACATCGGCCTCTCCGAGGTCGGCGCGGACACCCTGCGCCGGGCGGCGGCCGTCGCGCCCGTCTCCGACCTGCAGATCGAGTACTCGCTGATCTCCCGCGGCATCGAGGAGCGGATCCTGCCCACCGCGCGCGAGCTGGGCATCGGCGTCACCGCGTACGGCGTGCTCTCGCGCGGCCTGATCAGCGGCCACTTCGACCGCGACCGGAAGCTCGGCGCGGGCGACTTCCGCGGCATGAGCCCCCGCTTCCAGGGCGAGAACCTCCAGCGGAACCTCGACCTGGTCGACGCCCTGCGGAAGGTCGCCGACGGCAAGGGCGTCTCCGTCGCCCAGACCGCCATCGCCTGGGTCCTCGCCCAGGGCGAGGACATCGTGCCCCTCGTCGGCGCCCGCCGCCGCGACCGCCTCACCGAGGCGCTCGGCGCGCTCGACGTGACGCTGTCCGCGGCCGACCTCGCCGCGATCGAGGAAGCGGTCCCGGCCGGCGCGGCGTCCGGCGCGCGCTACCCGGAGTCCCAGATGTCCCACCTGGACAGCGAGCGGTAGCCGTGCGGGGCGCGGCGCGACGCCCCGGCGGTGCGCCGTTGCGGCGGAAAAATCCCGCCGCAACGGCGAGAAACCCCAAGGGCGGAACCCGGCGGTGCCCAGCCGGCCCCGGCCGGAGGCCGTACGGCACCCGCCGGCATCCACCGCGGTGGTTGCGCGCCGCCGCGGCGGGACAGCGCGCCCCGGGGGCGAGGGCCCGCACCCCCTCCGCGGAGCGGGCAGGTACCGTCCCTTCGGGCGGGCCAACGTCGCCCGGACCGCCCGTCCCGAACCGAAAGGCACCCGTATGCCGCCCGAGCCGCTGACTCCCGAGCGCATCCTCGAAGCCACCGAGGACGTGCTGCGCCGCTACGGCCCCGCCAAGGCCACCGTGGTCGACGTCGCCCGCGCGCTCGGCGTCAGCCACGGCAGCGTCTACCGGCACTTCGGCAGCAAGGCCGCCCTGCGGGAGGCCGTCACGCAGCGCTGGCTGGACCTCTCCCACGCCGAGCTGTCGGCCATCGCCGACGCGGACGGCCCCGCCGGGCCGCGCCTGCGCGCCTGGCTCACCGCGCTGTTCGCCGCGAAGCGGCGCAAGGCGGGGGACGACCCCGAGCTGTTCGCCACGTACATGGTCCTCGTGGGCGAGAACAGCGCCACCGTAGACCGGCACATCGAGACGATGATCGGCCAGCTCGCCCGGATCGTCGAAAGCGGCACCCGTGCCGGCGAGTTCACCGCCGCGGACCCCACGGCCACCGCCCGCGCACTCTGGGACGCCACCAACCGCTTCCACGACCCTGCCTACGCCGCGGACTGGTCGCTCCCCGGCATCGACGCGGCGTTCGACGCCGTCTGCGACCTGCTCCTGCGCGGCCTGCAGGGATAAGCGCGGAGCGGCGCGTGAGCGCGGTCAGCCCACGCCCAGGAACCGCAGCACCGCCAGCACCCGCCGGTGGTCCGCGTCCGCTTTCGGCAGGTCCAGCTTCGCCAGGATCGAGTTGATGTGCTTGGCGACGGCGCTCTCGCTCACGAACAGCGCCTCCGCGATCCCCGCGTTGGAGCGCCCGGACGCCATCAGCTCCAGCACCTCCCGCTCGCGCGGCGTGAGCCGGTCGAGCGGGTCGCTGTGCCGGCGCAGCAGCAGCTGCGAGACGACCTGCGGGTCGAGCGCGGTGCCGCCGCCCGCGACGCGCCGCAGCGCGTCGATGAACTCCTCCACGTCGGCGACGCGTTCCTTGAGCAGGTAGCCGACGCCGCGCGTGTCGCCGGACAGCAGCTCGGCGGCGTAGCGCTCCTCCACGTACTGGGAGAGCAGCAGCACGGCCGTGTCCGGCCACTGCTTGCGGATGACGAGCGCGGCGCGCACCCCCTCGTCGGTGAAGCCCGGCGGCATGCGGACGTCGAGGACGACCAGGTCCGGCCGGTGCTCCTCCACCGCGGCCAGCGCCGCCTCCGCGTCGCCGGTCTCCGCGACCACGTCGAACCCGGCCGTCTCCAGGACCTTCACCAGCCCGATCCGGAGCAGGACGGAATCCTCGGCGATCACGGCGCGCACGGCAGCTCCACGGTGACTACGGTCGGGCCCCCCACGGGGCTGCTGATCGAGAACGTGCCGTCGACCGACGCGACCCGCTTGGCCAGCCCCGCCAGCCCGGTGCCCCCCGCGGGGGCGGCCCCGCCCACGCCGTCGTCGGTGACGACGACAAGAAGTATCCCCCCGCGCGTTTCCACGCGGACGTCGGCCCGGCTCGCACGCGCGTGCTTGACGACGTTGGCGAGCGCCTCGGAGACGACGAAGTAGGCGACGGCCTCGACGGCCGGGGCAGGCCGGACGGGCAGGCCGACCGTCAGCCCGACGGGCAGGGGCGTGCGTTCGGCGATGCCGGACAGCGCGGCGTCGAGGCCGCGGTCCTCCAGCACGGCGGGGTGCAGGCCGCGCACGAGGTTGCTGAGCTCGGCGATGGCCTCCTTCGCCTCGCGGTGCGCCTCGTCGATGACCTTGCGGGCGTCGTCGGGCAGGTCGGTGAGCGTCACCTTGGCCAGCCCCAGGTTGACCGCCATGGAGACGAGCCGCTGCTGCGCCCCGTCGTGCAGGTCGCGTTCGATGCGGCGCCGCTCGGCGTCGGCGGCGTCCAGGACGCCGGCGCGGCTCTCGGTGACCTCTTCGACGCGGCGCTCCAGCTCTTCGGCGCGGCTGGGGCCGAGGCGGCGGGCCGCGGCGCGGGCGTCGGTGCGGGCGAGCAGGCCGGACAGCCACGCCGCCGCGTACAGCCCGGCGGCTCCGGCGGCGGTGAGGTACGCGGCCTGCACCGCGTACCCCACGTGCGCCAGCCGCGTCTCGGGCGGCAGCGCCCACACCCATACGTACGTGCTGGCGGCCACTGCGGAAGCCGCCCACAGCAGCAGCGTCAGCGCGCCGCCCAGGGCGATCACCGGCCCGGCCGCCAGGTGGTAGCCCAGCTGCCGCCACGACCAGGACCGCCCGGCCACCGGTATCTCCACGCCCCACCGGGCCCGGCAGCGCGCCCGCTGCATCCGGGTCAGCAGGGGGCAGGCCGCGCCGAGGACGACCACCATCGCGGCGAGGGCCAGCAGACAGCTCGACGCCTTCGTCGGCCCCCCGTCCAGCCAGGGCACGGCCAGCACGCAGAGCGCCGCGAACTGGACGAGCACGCCGGCGGCGAGAAACGCGACGGCGCGCCCGGCCCCGTCGAAGGGCCGGCGGAGGGCGGCGAGGACACCGGAGATCTGCATGGTCACACGGTAAGTGCGCAGGTCAGGGCGGGCGATGGTACTGGTGTCCGGCTCCTTGGTACAGCCAGTGCCACCATCGGATGAACGTGCGAGGGGAATCGGCGCGTGGGGCGCGGCGGCGTCACCTCGACACCGAAGGCTGGGAGGCCTGAACACCGAAGGCCCCGGCCCCCGCAGCGCGGGAACCGGGGCCTTCGACCGTCAAGCGTTCAGACTCAGCAGCCCAGCAGACGCGAGCCCAGGTACCCCTCGATCTGGTCGAGAGACACCCGCTCCTGCTTCATCGTGTCGCGCTCGCGCACCGTCACCGCGTTGTCCTCGAGCGTGTCGAAGTCGACCGTGACGCAGAACGGCGTGCCGATCTCGTCCTGGCGGCGGTAGCGGCGGCCGATCGCGCCCGCGTCGTCGAACTCGATGTTCCAGTTCTTGCGCAGGTCCGCCGCGAGGCCCTTGGCCTTCGGGGAGAGCTGCGGGTTGCGGGACAGCGGCAGGACGGCGACCTTGACCGGGGCCAGGCGCGGGTCGAGGCGCATCACGACGCGCTTCTCCATGACGCCCTTGGCGTTGGGGGCCTCGTCCTCGTTGTACGCGTCGAGCATGAAGGCGAGCATGGCGCGGTTGAGGCCGGCCGCCGGCTCGATGACGTACGGGAACCAGCGCTCGCCGGCTTCCTGGTCGAAGAAGGTCAGGTCCTGGCCGGAGGCCTGGGAGTGGGCCTTCAGGTCGTAGTCCGTGCGGTTGGCGATGCCCTCCAGCTCGGAGAACTCGGTGCCGCCGAAGTTGAAGCGGTACTCGATGTCAGTGGTGCGCTTGGAGTAGTGGGAGAGCTTCTCCGCGGCGTGCTCGTACCACCGCATGTTCTCCTCGCGCATGCCGAGGCCGGTGTACCAGCTCCAGCGCTGCTCCATCCAGTACTCGTGCCACTTCTCGTCCTCGCCCGGCTTGACGAAGAACTCCATCTCCATCTGCTCGAACTCGCGGGTGCGGAAGATGAAGTTGCCCGGGGTGATCTCGTTGCGGAAGGACTTGCCGGTCTGGGCGATGCCGAACGGCGGCTTCTTCCGGGAGGTCTGCTGGACCTGGGCGAAGTTGGTGAAGATGCCCTGGGCGGTCTCGGGGCGCAGGTAGCTGACCGAGCCCGAGTCCTGGGTCGGGCCCAGGTGGGTGGAGAGAAGGCCGGAGAACAGCTTGGGCTCGGTGAAGGCGCCCTTGGTGCCGCAGTGGGTGCAGTTGATGTCGGCGAGGCCGTTCTCGGGCAGCTTGCCGTGCTTGGCCTCGTACGCCTCCTCCAGGTGGTCCGCGCGGTAGCGCTTGTGGCAGGAGGTGCACTCGGTCAGGGGGTCGGTGAAGGTCGCGACGTGGCCGGACGCCTCCCAGACCTCGCGGGCGAGGATCACCGACGAGTCGAGACCGACGACGTCGTCGCGCGAGGTGACCATGGAGCGCCACCACTGGCGCTTGATGTTCTCCTTGAGCTCCACACCGAGCGGACCGTAGTCCCAGGCGGCACGCTGTCCGCCATAGATCTCACTGCACGGATAGACGAAGCCACGGCGCTTGCTCAGGCTGACGATGGTGTCGATCTTGTCGGCGGCCACGGTGCTCTCTTCATTGCGACGACGAACAGCGAATGATTCAGGTTACCGGCGCTGCACCCCCTCTCATCAAATCGGCTCTGGCCTTGGCTTGACCACCCCCCTGCGCGGCCCGCCCCGTCCGAGGAGGAGCAGGCGGAGAGGGCG
>NZ_JBPQTW010000181.1:0-14582 GCF_051386535.1 Streptomyces sp. URMC 127 | reverse complement strand
GTCCTCGCCGCCGAGGTAGCGGTCCATGAGGGTCTCGTCCTCGCTCTCGGCGATGATCCCCTCGATGAGCCGGTTGCGGGCCTCCTCGATGAGCGGCAGGTGCTCGGGGCCGGGCGCGGTCTCGGCCCGGGCGCCGGAGGAGTAGTCGAAGACGCGCTGGGAGAGCAGGCCGATGAGGCCGGCCACGGGGCGGTGCCCGTCCGGGCCCTCGGGGCCGTGCAGCGGCAGGTAGAGCGGCAGCACGCTGTCGGGGGAGTCGCCGCCGAAAGCCGTCCGGCAGGTCTCCGTCATCTCCTCGAAGTCGGAGCGGGCCGCCTCCAGATGGGTGATGACGATGGCGCGGGGCATCCCGACGGCGGCGCACTCCTCCCAGACCGTGCGGGTGGCGCCGTTGATGTTCTCGGCGCCTTCCGCCGCCGAGACGACGAAGAGGGCCGCGTCCGCCGCCCGCAGACCGGCCCTGAGCTCCCCGACGAAGTCGGCGTAGCCGGGGGTGTCCAGCAGATTGATCTTGATGCCGGCCCATTCGACCGGGGCCAGCGACAGCTGTACCGAGCGCTGCTGGCGGTGCTCGATCTCGTCGTAGTCCGAGAGCGAGCCGCCGTCCTCGACGCGGCCGGCCCGGTTGACCGCGCCGGTCGCCAGCGCGAGGGCCTCCACCAGCGTCGTCTTTCCGGAACCGCTGTGGCCGACCAGCACCACGTTGCGTACGTGGCTCGGCCGGTCGGCCGATACTGCTCTGCCCGCGGCCCCTGGGTACGTGCCCGTCTTATCGCCCATGTGTCCCGCCTCCCGGTCGACACCTGCGGTACACCGAGCTTTCCACTGCGGTCACGCTGCGTCCATACGTCGCACACGGGGGTACACCCGTACGCCCCGCGGGGGCGCTGCCGGCACAGGCGCCGGCGCCGGTGCGCGCGCTGCGCGCAGTGCGTGCGCGGCGCCACGGGGGCACCTGGCTACGATGGGCCAGCCGGTGGCCTCCTTGACCACACGGCCCGATTCGACACCCTCCGGGAAGGCCATGCTGAACAAGTACGCGCGTGCGTTCTTCACGCGTGTTCTCACGCCGTTCGCCGCCCTGCTCATCCGCCTCGGCGTCAGCCCCGACGCGGTGACCCTCGTCGGTACCGGCGGTGTCGTGGCGGGCGCCCTGGTCTTCTTCCCGCGGGGGGAGTTCTTCTGGGGCACGATCGTCATCACCCTGTTCGTCTTCTCGGACCTGGTGGACGGCAACATGGCCCGGCAGCTGGGCCGGTCCAGCCGCTGGGGCGCCTTCCTGGACTCCACGCTCGACCGGGTCGCCGACTCGGCGATCTTCGGCGGGCTCGCGCTGTGGTACGCGGGCCGGGGTGACGACAACGTGCTGTGCGCGGTGGCGATCTTCTGCCTCGCCAGCGGCCAGGTCGTCTCGTACACGAAGGCGCGCGGAGAGAGCATCGGCCTGCCCGTGAACGTCAACGGCCTGGTCGAGCGGGCCGAGCGGCTGGTCATCTCGCTGGTGGCGGCGGGCTTCGCGGGCCTGCACAAGTTCGGCGTGCCGGGCATCCAGTACCTGCTTCCGGTGGCGCTGTGGATCGTGGCCGTGGGCAGTCTGGTCACCCTGATCCAGCGGGTGGTGACGGTGCGCCGCGAGTCGGCCGAGGCGGAGGCCGCGGCCGCTGCGGCGGCCCGGGGCGGTGGCAACGGGTGAGGGAACAGCTGACCGACGCGCTCTACGGACTCGGCTGGGCTACGGTCAAGAAGCTGCCGGAGCCCGTGGCCGTACGGCTGGGGCGGCAGATCGCCGATGCGGCGTGGCGGCGGCGCGGCAGCGGTGTGCTGCGCCTGGAGGCCAACCTCGCCCGGGTGCTGCCGGGAGCGCCGGCGGAGCGCCTGGCGCAGGTGTCGCGGGCGGGCATGCGCTCGTACATGCGCTACTGGATGGAGTCCTTCCGGCTGCCGGTGTGGAGTGCGGAGCGCACGCGGGCGGCCTTCGCCCCGGAGGGCCTGCACCACCTGGAGAAGGCCCTCGCGAGCGGGCGCGGCGTGGTGATCGCGCTGCCGCACATGGGCAACTACGACCTCGCGGGCGCCTGGGTGACCACGCGGCTGGGCGTGCCGTTCACGACGGTGGCCGAGCGGCTGAAGCCCGAGACGCTCTACGACCGCTTCGTCGCCTACCGCGAGGGCCTCGGTATGGAGGTGCTGCCCCACGCGGGCGGCAGCGCCTTCGGCACGCTGGCGCGCCGGCTGCGCGCCGGAGGGCTGGTGTGCCTGGTGGCCGACCGCGACCTGTCCTCCTCGGGCATAGAGGTCACCTTCTTCGGCGAGGCCACGAAGATGCCCGCCGGGCCCGCGATGCTCGCCGTGCAGACCGGGGCGCTGCTGCTCCCGGTGACGCTCTGGTACGACCGCTCGCCGGTGATGAAGGGGCGGGTGCACGCCCCGGTCGAGGTGCCCCCGGAGGGCACCCGCGCCGAGAAGGCGGCCGTGATGACGCAGCAGGTCGCCGACGTCTTCGCCGCGGGGATCGCCGAGCACCCCGAGGACTGGCATATGCTCCAGCGACTGTGGCTCGCCGATCTGGAGCCGCGCCCGCAGGGAGCTCCCGGCACGCCGGAGCAGCCGCCGCCCGGGCCCGGGGAACAGGCGCGGGGCGAGGGCGCGGGCGGGGCCGAGAGCGACCGGAGGGCCGAGGCATGAGGATCGGGATCGTCTGTCCCTACTCGTGGGACGTGCCCGGCGGCGTTCAGTTCCACATCAGGGACCTGGCCGAGCACCTCATCCGGCTGGGCCACGAGGTGTCGGTGCTGGCCCCGGCGGACGACGAGACGCCGCTGCCGCCGTTCGTCGTCTCGGCCGGGCGGGCCGTGCCCGTCCCCTACAACGGCTCCGTCGCCCGGCTGAACTTCGGCTTCCTGTCGGCCGCCCGCGTGCGGCGCTGGCTGCACGACGGCGACTTCGACGTCATCCACATCCACGAACCCACCTCCCCCTCGCTGGGCCTGCTCACCTGCTGGGCCGCGCAGGGCCCGATCGTGGCGACCTTCCACACCTCCAACCCGCGCTCCCGGGCGATGATCGCGGCCTATCCCATCCTCCAGCCCGCCCTGGAGAAGATCAGCGCCCGCATCGCCGTGAGCGAGTACGCCCGCAGGACGCTGGTCGAGCACCTGGGCGGCGACGCCGTGGTCATCCCCAACGGCGTCGACGTGGGCTTCTTCGCCGGCGCCGAGCCCAAGCAGGAGTGGCAGGGTGGGACGATCGGCTTCATCGGCCGCATCGACGAGCCCCGCAAGGGCCTGCCCGTGCTCATGCGCGCCCTGCCGAAGATCTTCGCGGCCTGCCCCGGCGCCCGGCTGCTGGTCGCCGGCCGGGGCGACGAGGAGGAGGCCGTGGCGGGCCTGCCCCGCGAGATGCGCGACCGCGTCGAGTTCCTCGGCATGGTCAGCGACGAGGACAAGGCGCGGCTGCTGCGCAGCGTCGACGTCTACGTCGCCCCCAACACGGGCGGGGAGTCCTTCGGCATCATCCTGGTCGAGGCGATGTCGGCGGGCGCTCCCGTCCTCGCCAGCGACCTGGACGCCTTCGCCCAGGTGCTCGACCAGGGCTCGGCCGGCGAGCTGTTCGCCAACGAGGACGCCGACGCCCTCGCCGCCGCGGCCGTCCGGCTGCTGGGCGACCCGCAGCTGCGGGCCGGGCTGAGCGAGCGCGGCAGCGCGCACGTGCGCCGCTTCGACTGGTCGCGCGTGGGCGCCGACATCCTGGCCGTCTACGAGACGGTCACCGCCGGCGCGGCCTCCGTCGCCGCCGACGAACGCACGGGCCTGCGCGCCCGCTTCGGCCTGGCCCGCGACTAGCGCCCTCCGGCGGCCCGGGGCGTTGACGGAGGGCCTTCTGCCGCTCGCGGCAGTGGCGCCCCCGTCGCCCCGGCCGTACCCAGCAGGGATATGCCGTGCTCCGCACGGAAGCGGCGGCTGCGCCGTACGGTGATCACCGCCGCCAGAGCCAGCAGGGCGAACGACTGGATCCGGCCGGCGACCGGGACCGCGTCGACGGGCAGCACCAGGGCCTGCACCGTGCCCAGGGCGGCGTCGAGCAGCTCCACGCCCGCCCACAGCAGGGTCAGGCCCCGCAGCGCCTGCCGGTAAGCGGCCAGCTCCTGCCAGGCGCGCTCGGCGGCGGCCTCCGCCTCGCCGCGGCGCAGCTGTGCGCCGAACCGGAAGGCGAAGGGCCGCGCGAGGAACAGGCTGCCCGCGATCCATACCCCCAGCACGGCCGGTATCGCGGCGTCCTTCAGCAGCAGCACCCGCGGATCCCCGCTCACCAGCGACGCGACCGCCGAGACCGCGAGCAGGGCGACGACGAGCAGGTCGAAGGAGGCGACGTGCCGGCGCCGGACACCCGTCACGGCGGCGTGCGCTGCCGGGATCGCGCCGCTGATCAGCAGGGCCTGCCACTGGACGGCGCCCTGCGCCCGCAGCGCGTAGTACAGCGCGAGGGGCAGGGCGATCGTGACGGTCAGGGGAACGAGCAACGCTCGCCGGGCGTGCGGTGTCATGGGGCTTCCTCCCCCGTGCGGTGCCGGTCTTCGCGGTCCTCCGGCGTCTTGAACCGACGCTAGGCCCGCCCCGGGTGGAGCCGGATCGGAGCCCGGACGGAGACAGGGTGGAGATTCCACGACGCCTCTCCACCCCCGGGTGGACAGGCACCGGGGGAGCGGCTCACCCCGGGCGCCGTCCGCGAGGACGCCCCGCTCCGCGGCAGCGGCCCCGCGGCGAGCGGTAACGTGGCGCGGCGTGACCACACTGATCTGGATCGTCGCCGCGCTCGTCGTCATCGGCGTCTATCTGAGCTGGACCGCCGGCCGGCTGGACCGCCTGCACAGCCGTATCGACGCCGCCCGCGCGGCCCTTGACGCCCAGTTGCTGCGCCGCGCCTCCGTCGCCCAGGAGCTCGGCACGGCCGGCGTCCTCGACCCGGCCGCCTCGATCGTGCTCTACCAGGCCGCGCACGCGGCCCGGCAGGCCGAGGAGGAGCACCGCGAGGTCGCCGAGAGCGAGCTGAGCCAGGCCCTGCGCGCGGTCTTCGCGGAGGGCCCGCAGGTCGAGGTCGTCCGGGAGGCGCCCGGCGGCGAGGAGTCGCTGACCGAGCTGTCCGAGGCGGTGCGCAGGGTGCCCATGGCCCGGCGTTTCCACAACGACGCGGTCCGCGCCGCGCGCGCCGTGCGCAAGCACCGCGTGGTGCGCTGGTTCCGCCTCGCGGGCCACGCGCCCTTCCCGATGGCCTTCGAGATGGACGACGAGCCGCCCGCCGCCCTGGAGCCGAGGACCCGCGGCTGACCGGAACCGGGCCGGACAGGCCACCGGCCTCGGATTGGCTCTTTTTCCGGGGAACGGCGGCTCGGTTGTATGAGGGCCGCAGCATTGCCGCCCTTGATAGTGAGGTCACAACGTGTCCAGCACGGTCCCCAGCACGTCCACCACCCCCGAGACCGGTACCGCCCGCGTCAAGCGCGGCATGGCCGAGCAGCTCAAGGGCGGCGTGATCATGGACGTCGTCAACGCCGAGCAGGCGAAGATCGCCGAGGACGCGGGCGCGGTCGCCGTCATGGCCCTGGAGCGGGTGCCGGCCGACATCCGCAAGGACGGCGGCGTGGCCCGCATGTCCGACCCCAACATGATCGAAGAGATCATCGGCGCCGTCTCCATCCCGGTCATGGCCAAGTCCCGCATCGGCCACTTCGTCGAGGCCCAGGTCCTGCAGTCCCTCGGCGTCGACTACATCGACGAGTCCGAGGTCCTCACCCCGGCCGACGAGATCAACCACTCCGACAAGTGGGCCTTCACCACCCCCTTCGTCTGCGGTGCCACCAACCTGGGCGAGGCCCTGCGCCGCATCGCCGAGGGCGCCGCGATGATCCGCTCCAAGGGCGAGGCCGGCACCGGCAACGTCGTGGAGGCCGTGCGCCACCTGCGCCAGATCAAGAACGAGATCGCCAAGCTGCGCGGCTTCGACAACAACGAGCTGTTCGCCGCCGCCAAGGAGCTGCGCGCCCCGTACGAGCTCGTCAAGGAGGTCGCCGAGCTCGGCAAGCTGCCGGTCGTCCTCTTCTCCGCCGGCGGTGTGGCCACCCCCGCCGACGCCGCGCTGATGCGCCAGCTCGGCGCCGAGGGCGTCTTCGTCGGCTCCGGCATCTTCAAGTCCGGCGACCCCGCCAAGCGCGCCGCCGCCATCGTGAAGGCCACCACCTTCTACGACGACCCGAAGGTCATCGCGGACGCCTCCCGCAACCTGGGCGAGGCCATGGTCGGCATCAACTGCGACACCCTTCCCGAGGCCGAGCGCTACGCCAACCGCGGCTGGTAACACGCACCACCTCCCCGGCCGGGCGGTCCGCGCACACCGCGGGCCGCCCGGCCGCGGTCCCGACCCCATACGGAGAACTCCCGTGGCATCCCTTTCCACGCCCACCATCGGCGTCCTCGCCCTCCAGGGCGACGTCCGCGAGCACCTCGTCGCCCTCGCCGCCGCCGACGCCCTCGCCCGCCCGGTGCGCCGCCCCGAAGAGCTCGCGGAGGTCGACGGCCTGGTGATCCCCGGCGGCGAGTCCACCACCATGTCCAAGCTCGCCGTCGTCTTCGGGCTGCTGGAGCCGCTGCGCGAGCGCGTACGGGCCGGCATGCCCGTCTACGGCACCTGCGCCGGCATGATCATGCTCGCCGACAAGCTGCTCGACGGGCGCGAGGACCAGGAGACGCTCGGCGGCATCGACATGATCGTCCGCCGCAACGCCTTCGGCCGGCAGAACGAGTCCTTCGAAGCGGCCGTCGACATGGCCGGCATCGAGGGCGGCCCCGTCGAGGGCGTCTTCATCCGCGCCCCCTGGGTCGAGTCCGTCGGCGCCGCCGCCGAGGTCGTCGCCACCTACGACGGCCACACCGTCGCCGTGCGCCAGGGCAACGTGCTGGCCACGTCCTTCCACCCGGAGCTCACCGGCGACCACCGCGTCCACGCCCTGTTCGTGGACATGGTGCGCGCAGCCCGGTAGCCGGGCCCCGGTAGGATCTCTGTCGTTCGTCCGGAATTTGGTTACGCGAAGGAGACAGGCAGATGTCCGGCCACTCTAAATGGGCTACGACGAAGCACAAGAAGGCCGTGATCGATGCCAAGCGCGGCAAGCTCTTCGCGAAGCTGATCAAGAACATCGAGGTTGCGGCCCGCATGGGCGGCGTCGACATCGACGGCAACCCGACGCTCTACGACGCCATTCAGAAGGCCAAGAAGCAGTCGGTGCCGAACAAGAACATCGACTCCGCGGTCAAGCGCGGCGGCGGCCTCGAAGCGGGCGGCGCCGACTACGAGACGATCATGTACGAGGGCTACGGCCCGAACGGCGTCGCGGTGCTCATCGAGTGCCTCACCGACAACCGCAACCGCGCCGCCTCCGACGTGCGCGTCGCCATGACCCGCAACGGCGGCTCCATGGCCGACCCGGGCTCGGTGTCCTACCTGTTCAACCGCAAGGGCGTCATCATCGTCCCCAAGGGCGAGCTGACCGAGGACGACGTCCTGGGCGCGGTCCTCGACGCCGGCGCCGAGGAGGTCAACGACCTCGGCGAGAACTTCGAGGTCATCAGCGAGGCCACCGACCTGGTCGCGGTCCGCACCGCGCTCCAGGAGGCGGGCATCGACTACGACTCCGCCGAGGCCAACTTCGTCCCCACCATGCAGGTGGAGCTCGACGAGGAGGGCGCGCGCAAGATCTTCAAGCTGATCGACGCCCTTGAGGACAGCGACGACGTCCAGAACGTGTTCGCCAACTTCGACGTCTCCGACGACGTCATGGCCAAGGTCGACGCGTAAGGCACGCCGGGCATCCGCCCGCGGCCGGCCGACGGGCCGGCGGGACACGCGTCCCGCCGGCCCGTCGGCATGAGCGGCCGTTGTCAGTGGCAGCCGGTAGCCTGCCCGGGCAGGTGAGCGAAAAGGACGGGGGAGTCATGCGCGTGCTGGGGGTCGACCCGGGGCTGACGCGGTGCGGCGTCGGCGTGGTCGAGGGCACCGCCGGCCGCCCGCTGCGCATGGTCGGGGTCGGCGTCGTCCGCACGCCCGCCGACGCCGAGGTCGCCGACCGCCTCGTCCTCATAGAGCGCGGCATCGAGCAGTGGCTCGACGAGCACCGGCCCGAATTCGTCGCCGTGGAGCGCGTCTTCAGCCAGCACAACGTCCGCACGGTCATGGGCACCGCCCAGGCCAGCGCCGTCGCCATGCTCTGCGCCGCCCGCCGCGGCCTGCCCGTCGCCCTGCACACCCCCAGCGAGGTCAAGGCGGCCGTCACCGGCTCCGGCCGGGCCGACAAGGCCCAGGTCGGCTCCATGGTCACCCGCCTGCTGCGGCTCGACGCACCGCCGAAGCCCGCCGACGCCGCCGACGCCCTGGCCCTGGCCATCTGCCACATCTGGCGCGCCCCGGCGGCCGGCCGCCTGCAGCAGCTCGCCGCCGCCCAGCGCCGCACCACCGCCCCCGTACGCCTCCCGAAGGGCACCCGATGATCGCCTTCGTCTCCGGCCCCGTCGCCGCCCTCGCCCCGGATGCCGCCGTCGTCGAGGTCGGCGGCATCGGCATGGCCGTCCAGTGCTCGCCCGGCACCCTGTCGGGCCTGCGCGTCGGCCAGCAGGCCCGCCTCGCCACCTCCCTCGTCGTCCGCGAGGACTCCCTGACCCTCTACGGCTTCGCCGACGACGACGAGCGCCAGACCTTCGAGCTGCTGCAGACCGCGAGCGGCGTCGGCCCCCGGCTCGCCCAGGCCATGCTCGCCGTCCACAGCCCCGACGCCCTCCGGCGCGCCTTCGCCGCGGGCGACGAGAAGGCGCTCACCGCCGTTCCCGGCATCGGCAAGAAGGGCGCGCAGAAGCTGCTCCTGGAGCTGAAGGACCGGCTCGGCAAGCCGGCCGGCTCCGCCGCGCCGGCCGCGGCCCCCGCCGCCGCGGGCTGGCAGGATCAGCTGCATGCCGCGCTCGTCGGGCTCGGTTATGCCCCGCGGGAGGCGGACGAGGCCGTGACGACGGTCGCCCCGCAGGCGGAAGCGGTGGCCGCCGACGGCGGCACGCCGCAGGTCGGCCAGCTGCTGCGGGCCGCGCTGCAGACGCTGAACCGGGCGCGGTAGGCCGCGCCCCGCAGGCGCCCGCCGACCGACCAACCATCCAACCGTGAGGTTCAACCCGTGAACTGGGACGACGTATCCGAACCGGCAGGCGACCGCCTGGTCGGCACCGCCGCCGACGGCGAGGACCGGGCCGTCGAGGCCGCGCTGCGCCCCAAGGACCTCGGCGAGTTCGTCGGCCAGGAGCGCGTCCGCGAGCAGCTCGACCTCGTCCTCAAGGCCGCCCGCGCCCGCGGCGCCACCGCCGACCACGTCCTGCTCTCCGGCGCCCCCGGCCTCGGCAAGACCACCCTCTCGATGATCATCGCCGCGGAGATGGGCGCCCCCATCCGCATCACCTCCGGCCCCGCCATCCAGCACGCCGGCGACCTCGCCGCGATCCTCTCCTCCCTCACCGAGGGAGAGGTCCTCTTCCTCGACGAGATCCACCGCATGTCGCGGCCCGCCGAGGAGATGCTCTACATGGCCATGGAGGACTTCCGCGTCGACGTGATCGTCGGCAAGGGCCCCGGCGCCACCGCCATCCCCCTGGAGCTGCCGCCCTTCACCCTCGTCGGCGCCACCACCCGGGCCGGCCTGCTCCCGCCGCCGCTGCGCGACCGCTTCGGCTTCACCGGGCACATGGAGTTCTACGCCCCCGCCGAGCTGCAGCGCGTGGTGCACCGCTCCGCCCGCCTGCTCGACGTGGAGATAGAGGAGGAGGGCGCCGCCGAGATCGCCGGCCGCTCCCGCGGCACGCCCCGCATCGCCAACCGCCTGCTGCGCCGCGTCCGCGACTACGCCCAGGTCAAGGCCGACGGAGTGATCACCCGCGAGATCGCCGCCCAGGCCCTGGACGTCTACGAGGTCGACGCCCGCGGCCTCGACCGCCTCGACCGCGCCGTCCTCACCGCCCTCCTCAAGCTGTTCGGCGGCGGTCCGGTCGGCCTGTCGACGCTGGCCGTGGCCGTCGGCGAGGAGCGCGAGACGGTCGAGGAGGTCGCCGAGCCGTTCCTGGTCCGCGAGGGCCTGCTGGCCCGCACGCCCAGGGGCCGCATCGCCACCCCGGCCGCCTGGGAGCACTTCGGCCTCGCGCGCGAGGCCGGTCCGGCGGGCCCGGGAGGCACCCCGCCCCAGCAGGGCCTCTTCGACGGGTGACGGCGCGGGGGCTGGTCCGGCCAGGAACCACGGTGCCATGCTGGGCGTTGTTCCATAGGTGCGGACTCGCTTAGACTCCGCCGATGCCGTCCGGTACCGGCACGGCATACCACCCCCGTAGAAGGCCGCGTCCCGCGGTCGTGTGAAGGAAACCCCGTCCCGTGAATATCGTGACTCTCCTGCCGTTCATCGTGCTCATCGGGGCCATGTTCCTGATGACGCGGTCGGCCAAGAACAAGCAGCGCCAGGCGGCGCAGATGCGCGACCAGATGCAGCCGGGCACCGGCGTGCGGACGATCGGCGGCATGTACGCCACCGTCAAGGAGGTCAACGACGACACGGTCCTCCTCGAGGTGGCCCCCGGCGTCCACGCGATCTACGCGAAGAACGCCATCGGCGCCGTCCTGGAGGACGCCGAGTACAACCGCATCGTCCACGGGATCGAGCCGCACGAGTCCGAGACCCCTGTCGTCCCGGACGATGCGTCGTCGCTGACCGAGGCCGGGGCTCCGGCCGAGAAGAAGATCGACCTGGGCAAGGGCGAGGCCGCCGAGGCGGAGAAGGCCGTAGAGCCGGCGTCCGAGGAGAAGGCCGCGAAGGACGCCGAGGCCGGGAAGGCCGCGGAGCCCGAGGCCAAGGACGTCAAGGACGCCAAGGACGCCGGGCGGGACGGCAAGGACGGCGACGCCGACGCGAAGTAGCCCCATCGAGGAACCGCGGAGCACTGGAGCAGTGCGCCGCGGTTCCCTGACGGTCTAGGCTCCGGCGGGGGGCAGGTCCCCACTACATTCGTGGCCGCCCGGCAACAGCACGGCGCCGGGCGGTTGGACAGGGAGAAACGACAAGGTGGCAGCACCGAAGAAGGGCCGCAGGTCCCCGGGCGGCCAGGGCAGGCCGGGCCGGGTCCTGGCCCTGATCCTGATCGCCATGGTGGCGCTCACCGGGGGGATGTTCGCCTCCGGGCGGACCACGCCGCGGCTGGGCATCGACCTCGCGGGCGGCACCAGCTTCACGCTGGAGGCCAAGAACGAGCCCGGCAAGCCCAACGCGATCAACCCGACCAACATGAACACCGCGGTCGGCATCATCGAGCGGCGCGTCAACGGTCTCGGCGTCACCGAGGCCGAGGTCCAGACGCAGGGCGACAACCACATCATCGTGAACATCCCCAAGGGGACGAACGCGAAGCAGGCCCGCCAGCAGGTCGGTACCACCGCCAAGCTCGGCTTCCGTCCCGTGCTGTCCGTGGCCCCCGGTGCGAAGACCGAGCCCACTCCCAACGCGTCCTCCCCCGGCAAGGACTCCGGCAAGGACAAGGACGGCAAGGACAAGGACGACAAGAGCAAGCCGTCCGGCTCGCCCTCCGCGTCCGCGTCCGCCTCCGCCGGCAGCCCCTCCGCGAGCGCGAGCCCGCGCCAGCAGGGCCGCCCCGTCATCGACGCCGTCAAGGCCGACGCCACCCCGTCCGCCTCGGCCGTCGCCAAGGACGACAAGGCGAACGAGAAGAAGGACGACGCGAAGAAGGACGACGCCAAGAAGGACGAGAAGGCGAAGGACGGCAAGTCCAAGGAGCCCACGCCGTCCCCGGCCGACGCCGCCGCGCTGCAGAAGAAGCTCGACGCCCTGGACTGCACCACCCCCGAAGGCCGCGCCAAGGCCAACGAGGCCGCGGCGAGCTCCAAGACCACCGACGTGATCGTCGCCTGCAAGAAGGACGGCTCGGCCAAGGAGATCCTCGGCCCCGTGTCCGTCGAGGGCACCAACGTCAGCGGCGCCAGCGCCGTCTTCGACAGCCAGCAGGGCCGTGGCTGGCTCGTCCAGCTGAAGTTCGACTCCAGCGGCTCCAAGAAGTTCGCCGACGTCACCGGCCAGCTCGCGAGCAAGCAGCCCCCGCAGAACCAGTTCGCGATCGTGCTGGACGGCGAGGTCGTCTCCGACCCCTCCGTCTCCACCTCGATCTCGGGCGGCCAGGCGGAGATCTCCGGCGGCTTCACGCAGACCACCGCCCAGGACCTCGCCAACGTGCTGTCCTACGGCGCCCTGCCGCTCTCCTTCGACGTCGTCACCGAGCAGACGGTCACCGCCGCGCTCGGCGGCGAGCAGCTGCGCGCCGGTCTCCTCGCCGGTGCCATCGGCCTCGCCCTGGTCGTCGTCTACCTCGTGGCGTACTACCGCGGCCTCGCGCTCGTCGCCCTCGCCAGCCTCCTGTGCTCGGCGATCCTCACCTACACGATCATGGTGCTGCTGGGCCAGGCCATCGGCTTCGCGCTGAACCTGCCGGCCGTCTGCGGTGCGATCGTCGCGATCGGCATCACCGCCGACTCGTTCATCGTCTACTTCGAGCGGATCCGCGACGAGATCCGCGAGGGCCGCACGCTGCGCCCGGCCGTCGAGCGGGGCTGGCCGCGCGCCCGCCGCACGATCCTGGTCTCCGACTTCGTGTCGTTCCTGGCCGCCGCCGTCCTCTTCATCGTCACGGTCGGCAAGGTGCAGGGCTTCGCGTTCACGCTCGGCCTGACCACCCTCCTCGACGTCGTCGTGGTCTTCTTCTTCACCAAGCCGCTGATGACGGTCCTGGCCCGCCGCAAGTTCTTCGCGAGCGGCCATCCCTGGTCCGGGCTCGACCCGAAGCGGCTCGGCGCCAGGCCGCCGCTGCGGGCCTCCCGCCGCCGCCCCTCCGCCCCCGCCGACCCGAAGGAGGCGTGAGATGTCCAAGCTCGGCAATCTCGGTGCCCGGCTCTACCGCGGCGAGGTCGGCTACGACTTCGTGGCCAAGCGGAAGATCTGGTACGGCATCTCCATCCTCATCACCATCACGGCCATCGTCGGCCTGGCGGTGCGCGGCCTGAACATGGGCATCGAGTTCTCCGGCGGCGCGGTCTTCACCACGCCCAGCACCAAGGTCTCGGCCGAATCGGCCCGCCTGACCGCGGAGGAGGCCTCCGGCCACACGGCGATCGCCCAGAAGCTCGGCGGCGGCCCGCTGCGCATCCAGGTCAGCGACGTCACCACCGAGCAGTCGCGCGCCACCCAGGAAGCCCTGGCGAAGAAGCTCGGCGTCTCCACGGACAAGGTCAACACCGACATCGTCGGCCCGAGCTGGGGCGACCAGATCGCCAACAAGGCATGGACCGGCCTGGCCGTCTTCATGATCCTCGTGGTGATCTACCTCGCGATCGCCTTCGAGTGGCGGATGGCGCTGGCCGCCCTGATCGCGCTGATCCACGACCTCACCATCACCGTCGGCGTCTACGCCCTCGTCGGCTTCGAGGTCACCCCGGGCACCGTGATCGGTCTGCTCACCATCCTCGGTTACTCCCTCTACGACACCGTCGTCGTCTTCGACGGCCTGAAGGAGAGCTCGAAGGACATCACGAAGCAGACCCGCTTCACCTACAGCGAGATCGCCAACCGCAGCCTCAACGGCACCCTGGTGCGCTCGATCAACACCACGGTCGTGGCGCTGCTGCCGGTCGCCGGCCTGCTGTTCATCGGCGGCGGCTTCCTCGGCGCGGGCATGCTCAACGACATCTCGCTGGCTCTGTTCGTCGGCCTCGCGGCCGGCGCCTACTCCTCGATCTTCATCGCCACCCCGCTGGTCGCCGACTTCAAGGAGCGCGACCCGCAGATGAAGGCCCTCGCCAAGCGGGTGCGCGCCAAGCGCGCCGCCGCGGCCGCGAAGGGCGAGGCGGGCGACGCCGCCGACCAGGAGCCGCGCGACGCCGTCCCGGGCGGCGAGGAGGAGGACGCCGCGGGCACCGCCGGCGTCGTCGCCCCCCGCGCCCGCGGCAGCCGCGGCCGCACCCCGGGGAAGCGCCGATGAGCGCCACGGGGGTCGGCCCGGCCGACGAGAAGCTGCGTGACCTGCTGCTCGGGCACATCCATGACGTGCCCGACTATCCCAAGCCGGGCGTGATGTTCAAGGACATCACCCCGCTGCTCGCCGACGCCTCGGCGTTCGCCGCCCTGACCGACGCCCTGGCGGAGGCGTGCAAGCGCCACGGCGCCACCAAGGTCGTCGGCCTGGAGGCCCGGGGCTTCATCCTGGGTGCCCCGGCCGCCGTCCGCGCCGGGCTCGGCTTCGTGCCCGTGCGCAAGGCGGGCAAGCTCCCCGGAGCCACGCTGGCCCAGGCGTACGACCTGGAGTACGGCACCGCGGAGATCGAGATGCACGCCGACGCGGTGGGCCCGGGCGACCGCGTCCTCGTCATCGACGACGTGCTGGCCACGGGCGGCACCGCCGAGGCCTCGCTCCGGCTGATCCGCCGGGCCGGCGCGGAGGTGGCCGGCGTCGTCG
>NZ_JBPQTW010000180.1:0-14834 GCF_051386535.1 Streptomyces sp. URMC 127 | reverse complement strand
CGCCCGGCCCGCGCCCCCGCCGAGCGCTCCCCGCCCCGGCTCCTCCAGCCGCGTCCGGGCCCGCCTCGCCCGCCTCGGCGTCCAGCGCTCCAGCCCGTACAACCCCGTGCTGGAGCCGCTCCTGCGCATCGTCCGCGGGAACGACCCCAAGGCCGACGCGACCACGCTCCGCCAGATCGAGCGCGCCTACCAGGTCGCCGAGCGCTGGCACCGCGGCCAGAAGCGCAAGAGCGGCGACCCGTACATCACCCACCCCCTCGCCGTCACCACGATCCTCGCCGAGCTCGGCATGGATCCGGCCACGCTGATGGCCGGCCTGCTGCACGACACCGTCGAGGACACCGAGTACGGCCTGGACGACCTGCGCCGTGACTTCGGCGACCAGGTCGCCCTGCTGGTGGACGGCGTCACCAAGCTCGACCGCGTCCAGTTCGGCGAGGCCGCGCAGGCCGAGACCGTCCGCAAGATGGTCGTCGCCATGGCCAAGGACCCGCGCGTCCTGGTCATCAAGCTCGCCGACCGCCTGCACAACATGCGCACCATGCGCTACCTCAAGCGGGAGAAGCAGGAGAAGAAGGCCCGCGAGACCCTGGAGATCTACGCCCCGCTGGCGCACCGGCTGGGCATGAACACCATCAAGTGGGAGCTGGAGGACCTCGCCTTCGCGATCCTCTACCCCAAGATGTACGACGAGATCGTCCGGCTCGTCGCCGAGCGGGCCCCCAAGCGCGACGAGTACCTCGCGATCGTCACCGACGAGGTCCAGGCCGATCTGCGCGCCGCCCGCATCAAGGCCACCGTCACCGGCCGCCCGAAGCACTACTACAGCGTCTACCAGAAGATGATCGTGCGCGGCCGGGACTTCGCCGAGATCTACGACCTGGTGGGCATCCGCGTCCTCGTCGACACCGTCCGCGACTGCTACGCGGCGCTCGGCACCGTCCACGCCCGGTGGAATCCGGTCCCGGGGCGGTTCAAGGACTACATCGCGATGCCCAAGTTCAACATGTACCAGTCGCTGCACACGACGGTCATAGGCCCCAGCGGCAAGCCCGTCGAGCTGCAGATCCGCACGTTCGACATGCACCGCCGCGCCGAGTACGGCATCGCCGCGCACTGGAAGTACAAGCAGGAGGCCGTCGCCGGCGCCTCCAAGGTCCGCACCGACGTGCCCAAGAACGCCGGCAAGAACCAGGACACCGTCAATGACATGGCCTGGCTGCGGCAGCTGCTGGACTGGCAGAAGGAGACCGAGGACCCGGGCGAGTTCCTGGAGTCCCTGCGCTTCGACCTCTCCCGCAACGAGGTCTTCGTCTTCACCCCCAAGGGCGATGTCATAGCGCTCCCGGCCGGGGCCACCCCGGTCGACTTCGCCTACGCCGTCCACACCGAGGTGGGCCACCGCACGATAGGGGCCAGGGTCAACGGCCGGCTCGTGCCGCTGGAGTCCACGCTCGACAACGGCGATCTCGTGGAGGTCTTCACCTCCAAGGCGCCCGGCGCCGGCCCCTCCCGCGACTGGCTGGGCTTCGTCAAGTCGCCCCGCGCGCGCAACAAGATCCGGGCCTGGTTCTCCAAGGAGCGCCGCGACGAGGCGATCGAGCAGGGCAAGGACGCCATCGCGCGCGCCATGCGCAAGCAGAACCTGCCGATCCAGCGCATCCTCACCGGCGACTCCCTGGTCACCCTCGCGCACGAGATGCGCTACCCCGACATCTCCTCCCTCTACGCCGCCATCGGCGAGGGCCACGTCGCGGCGCAGGGCGTCGTGCAGAAGCTGGTCCAGGCCCTCGGCGGCGAGGACGCGGCCACCGAGGACATCGAGGAGACCGCGCCGATCCGCGGCCGCTCCAAGCGGCGCTCCAGCGCGGACCCGGGCGTGATCGTCAAGGGCGTCGAGGACGTCTGGGTGAAGCTGGCCCGCTGCTGTACGCCGGTGCCGGGCGACCCCATCATCGGCTTCGTCACCCGCGGCAACGGCATCTCGGTGCACCGCGCCGACTGCGTCAACGTCGAGTCGCTCTCGCAGCAGCCCGAGCGGATCATCGACGTCGAGTGGGCGCCCACCCAGTCCTCGGTCTTCCTGGTGGCGATCCAGGTCGAGGCGCTGGACCGCTCCCGGCTGCTGTCGGACGTCACGCGCGTCCTGTCCGACCAGCACGTCAACATCCTCTCGGCGGCCGTGCAGACCTCGCGCGACCGGGTGGCCACGTCCCGCTTCACCTTCGAGATGGGCGACCCGAAGCACCTCGGGCACGTGCTCAAGGCCGTACGGGGCGTGGAGGGCGTCTACGACGTCTACCGCGTGACGTCGGCCCGCAGACCGTAAGCCTCCAGGCATGAGTAAGGGGCTCCGGCAATAGCCGGAGCCCCTTACTCATGCCTCATGCGGCCGTTCTCAGCCGCCGAACTCCTCAAGGCCCTTCAGAGCCTGGTCCAGCAGGGCCTTGCGGCCCTCCAGCTCCTGCGCGAGCTTGTTCGCCTTGGCGTCGTTGCCCGCGGCACGCGCCTTGTCGACCTGCTCCTGCAGCTTGTCGACGGCCGCCTGCAGCTGACCGGTCAGCCCCGCCGCACGGGCTCGCGCCTCCGGGTTCGTGCGCCGCCACTCGGCCTCCTCGGCCTCCTGGATGGCGCGCTCCACCGCGTGCATCCGGCCCTCGATCTTCGGGCGGGCGTCGCGCGGGACGTGGCCGATGGCCTCCCAGCGCTCGTTGATCGAGCGGAAGGCGGCGCGAGCGGCCTTCAGGTCGGTGACGGGCAGCAGCTTCTCGGCCTCGGCCGCGAGCTCCTCCTTGTGCGTCAGGTTGACCTGCTGCTCGGCGTCGCGCTCGGCGAACACCTCGCTGCGCGCCTGGAAGAAGACGTCCTGCGCGCCGCGGAAGCGGCTCCACAGCTCGTCCTCCGCCTCGCGCTGCGCACGGCCGGCGGACTTCCACTCCGCCATCAGCTCGCGGTAACGCGCGGCCGTCGGGCCCCAGTCGGTCGAGCCGGACAGCGCCTCGGCCTCGGCGACCAGCTTCTCCTTGGCCTTGCGGGCCTCCTCGCGCTGGGCGTCGAGGGCCGCGAAGTGCGCCTTGCGCCGCTTCGAGAACGCCGAGCGGGCGTGCGAGAAGCGGTGCCACAGCTCGTCGTCCGCCTTGCGGTCCAGCCGGGGCAGGCCCTTCCAGGTGTCGACCAGGGCGCGCAGCCGCTCGCCCGCGGCCCGCCACTGCTCGCTCGCCGCCAGCTCCTCGGCCTCGGCGACCAGCGCCTCCTTGGCCGTGCGCGCCTCGTCGGTCTGCTTGGCCTTCGCCGCCTTGCGCTCCTCACGGCGCGCCTCGACCGTCGCGACGAGCTTGTCGAGCCGGACCCGCAGCGCGTCGAGGTCACCGACGGCGTGGTGCTCGTCGACCTGCGTGCGCAGGTGGTCGATCGCGGTCATCGCGTCCTTGGCCGACAGGTCGGTGGTCTTGACCCGCTTCTCGAGGAGGCCGATCTCGACGACCAGGCCCTCGTACTTGCGCTCGAAGTAAGCAAGGGCCTCCTCGGGAGACCCGGCCTGCCACGATCCGACGACCTGCTCACCGTCGGCAGTACGCACGTACACGGTCCCCGTCTCGTCGACGCGGCCCCATGGGTCGCTGCTCACAGCGCCTCCTCCACATGATGCCGGGGCCGGCGTGCGGCCCTCGCGCATCGTCCACAGTTGTTCCGGGCAGGGCCGCGCCCTGGCCGGTCCGACGGCTTCATCATCTCTTGATCATTCGGGTGCGGGCAGCCGCCGGATCAGGCACCCTACACAACGCCAACATAGGCGACCGGCGCCCTGGCTGTCCGTATCCCGCGCGACCGAAATTTCGCTGAGCGGGCAACGACCGGGCGCCGGAAGCCTGATCGGACGGCCGGGGCCGGTGTCAGGACTTGGCGACCGCCGCCTTGTCGATGACCACGGTCGCGTTCGGGGCGCCGTCGCCGGCGCCGGACGCCTCACCCGCGTCAGCGATCTTCTTGAGCGTCTTCATGCCCTCGGCGCCGATCGTGCCGAAGGGCGTGTACGTCGGGGGCAGCGGGCTGTCCTGGTAGACGAGGAAGAACTGGCTGCCGCCGGTGTGCGGCTGGCCGGTGTTGGCCATCGCGACCGTGCCCGCGGGGTAGACGTTCCCCTTCAGCTTCGAGTCCTTGAGGTTCTCGTCGGGCAGGGTGTAACCCGGGCCGCCGTTGCCCATGCCCTTGGGGTCGCCGCACTGCAGGACGTAGATGCCGGCGGTGGTCAGGCGGTGGCACTTGGTGTGGTCGAAGTAGCCCTCGCCGGCCAGGAAGTTGAAGGAGTTGACCGTGTGCGGGGCGTTCGCCGCGTCCAGCTTGACGTCGATCGTGCCGCAGGTCGTCTTCAAGTCCATGGCGTACGACGCCGACTTGTCGATGCTCATCTCCGGCTCCGACTTCCACGTCCTGGTGGCGGGGGAGCCGGGGGCGGGCTTCGCGCACGGGTCGGGGCCCTTGCTCGGGGCCTTGGAGGTCTCGGGGGCCGCGGCGTCGGTCGTGTCCTTCTTGCCGTCGCCGGACAGCGCGCCCGTGGCGTACGCGGTCACGCCCGCGGCCAGCACCACCGCGAGGGCGGCGGCGATCACCGCGTTCCGCCGGCGGGCCTTGCGCCGGGCCTCCTCGCGGCGCTGCTGCTGCCGCTCGAACTTCTCCCGGGCGAGCTGCCGCCGCCGCTGCTCGTTACTGACCACCGGGTCTACTCCTCATACCGACTTGTCCATGTCATGAGCCCTGTGTTGCTGGTGTGCCCGTACCGTATACGGGTTCGCGGCCGCGCAGGTGCCGCCGGTAGGCTCTTGTTCGCAGCCGGTGACCCCCGAGGGGCGTCGCGGCCGCACCGCTGATGAATTTCTGCTGGTCGATCTTTAAGGACGAATGTGCTGATTGCCGGGTTCCCCGCCGGGGCCTGGGGGACCAACTGCTATCTGGTCGCCCCTGCCGCCGGCGAGGAGTGCGTGATCATCGACCCGGGCCACCAGGCGGCCCCCGGGGTCGAGGAGGCGCTCAAGAAGCATCGGCTCAAGCCCGTCGCCGTCGTCCTCACCCACGGCCACCTCGACCACGTCGCCTCGGTCGTCCCGGTGTGCGGCGCCCACGACGTCCCGGCCTGGATCCACCCCGCCGACCGCTACATGATGAGCGACCCGGAGAAGGCCCTCGGCCGCTCCATCGGGCAGCAGCTCATGGGCGAGCTGACCGTCGGCGAGCCGGACGACGTCAAGGAGCTGACCGACGGCTCCCGCCTCGACCTCGCCGGGCTGGAGTTCACCGTCGCGCACGCGCCCGGCCATACCAAGGGGTCGGTGACCTTCCGGCTGCCCGAGACCTCCGAGATCCCCTCGGTCTTCTTCTCGGGCGACCTGCTGTTCGCCGGCTCCATCGGACGCACCGACCTGCCGGGCGGTGATCACGCCGAGATGCTCCGGTCGCTGGCACGCGTGTGCCTGCCCCTGGACGACTCGACCGTGGTCCTCTCCGGCCACGGCCCCCAGACCAGCATCGGCCGCGAGCGCGCCACCAACCCGTACCTGCGGGAAGTGGCGGACACGCTGCGCGGCTCCGGAGGCGGCCCTACCGCCGCTCCGCGAAGAGGAATGTGACGATTTTCCCGTGAGTACGTTCAAGGCCCCCAAGGGCACCTACGACCTCAAGCCCCCCACCTCCGCCGTCTACCTCGCGGTCCGCGAGGCCATCGCCGCCCCGCTCAAGCGGGCCGGCTACGGCTACGTCGAGACCCCCGGCTTCGAGCAGGTCGAGCTCTTCTCCCGCGGCGTCGGCGAGTCGACCGACATCGTGACCAAGGAGATGTACACCCTCACCACGCGCGGCGGCGACCAGCTCGCCCTGCGCCCCGAGGGCACCGCCTCCGTGCTGCGCGCCGCGCTGGAGGGCAACCTCCACAAGGACGGCAACCTGCCCGTCAAGCTCTGGTACTCCGGCTCGTACTACCGCTACGAGCGCCCGCAGAAGGGCCGCTACCGCCACTTCTCGCAGGTCGGCGCGGAGGCCATCGGCGCCGAGGACCCGGCGCTCGACGCCGAGCTGATCATCCTGGCCGTCGACGCCTACAAGTCGCTCGGTCTGCGCAACTTCCGCCTCCTGCTGAACTCGCTCGGTGACAAGGAGTGCCGCCCCGTCTACCGCGCCGCCCTGCAGGACTTCCTGCGCGGCCTGGAGCTGGACGAGGACACCCGCCGCCGCATCGAGATCAACCCGCTGCGCGTCCTGGACGACAAGCGCGAGGAGGTCCAGAAGCAGCTCGCCGGCGCCCCGCTCTTCCGCGACCACCTGTGCGAGGCCTGCAAGACCTACCACGAGCAGGTCCGCGAGCTGCTGACCGCCGCGGGCGTCGAGTTCGAGGACGACCCCAAGCTCGTCCGCGGCCTCGACTACTACACCCGCACCACCTTCGAGTTCGTCCACGACGGCCTGGGCTCGCAGTCCGCGGTCGGCGGCGGCGGCCGCTACGACGGCCTGTCCGAGATGATCGGCGGCCCCGCGCTGCCGTCCGTCGGCTGGGCGCTCGGCGTCGACCGCACGGTGCTCGCCCTGGAGGCCGAGGGCATCGCGCTCGACCTGCCCGCGCCCACCGAGGTCTACGCCGTCCCGCTCGGCGAGGAGGCCCGCCGGGTCCTGTTCGGCCTGGTCACCGAGTTGCGCCGGCAGGGCGTCGCCACCGACTTCGCGTACGGCGGCAAGGGCCTGAAGAACGCGATGAAGTCGGCCAACCGCTCCGGCGCCCGCTTCGCCGTGATCGCCGGCGAGCGCGACCTGGCCGAGGGCAACGTGCAGCTCAAGGACCTGGAGAGCGGCGAGCAGAAGGCCGTCGCCCTCGCCGATGTCGTGGGTGAAGTCCTGGCCAAGCAGGGCTGATTGCTCGTCCCGTGGTGCAGAATGGGCGCCAGGGACCGACTGATGGGATCAACGGCGCTATGACCACTTCGGCACTCGACCGCTCCGAGACCGACGGCGACGAGCGGGACGGCCCCGCGACGGGCGCCGCGGGCGGCAGCCGGGCGTTCGCGCTGCTGCTCGTCATCACGGGTGCGCTGGGGCTGCTCGCCGCCTGGGTCATCACGATCGACAAGAACAAGATCCTTGAGGCCAAGGCGGTCGGGAAGACCTTCACCCCCGGGTGCAGCCTCAACCCGATCGTCTCCTGCGGCAACATCATGGAGAGCGAGCAGGCCCACGTCTTCGGGTTCCCCAACCCGATGCTGGGGCTCGTCTGCTACGGCGCGATCATCGCGATCGGCCTGGCGCTGCTCTCGGGCGCCCGCTTCCCCCGCTGGTACTGGCTGGGCATGGAGGCCGGCACGCTCTTCGGCGTCGGCTTCTGCACCTGGCTGCAGTACCAGTCGCTGTACGTCATCGGCTCGCTGTGCCTGTGGTGCTGCCTGGCCTGGGTCGCCACGATCTTCATGTTCTGCTACGTGACCGTGCAGAACGTCCGGCACCGCTTCATCCCGGTGCCGGACGGCGTGCGCCGCGCCCTGCTGGAGTTCCACTGGGTCGTGCCGGTGCTGTGGATCGGCATCATCGGCATGCTGATCCTCACCCGCTGGTGGGACTTCTGGACGGGCGGCACCGCCTGACCGCCGCCGCACGCATGGCTTGATCGACGCCGCCGGACCTCTCGGTCCGGCGGCGTTGTCAGTGGGGTGGCATAGGGTTTCGAACGTGGAGCCCGATCTGTTCACCGCCGCCGAAGAGGACCGCCGGGAGAAGGACCCCGCGAGCAGTCCGCTGGCCGTCCGCATGCGCCCCCGCACCCTCGACGAGGTCGTGGGCCAGGGGCACCTGCTCAAGCCCGGCAGCCCCCTCCGAAGGCTGGTGGGGGAGGGCAGCGGCGGCCCCGCCGGCCCCTCGTCGGTGATCCTCTGGGGCCCGCCCGGCATCGGCAAGACGACCCTCGCGTACGTGGTCAGCCAGGCCACCAACAAGCGCTTCGTGGAGCTCTCCGCGATCACCGCGGGCGTCAAGGAGGTGCGGGCCGTCATCGACGGCGCGCGCCGCGCCTCCGGGGGCTACGGCAAGGAGACCGTCCTCTTCCTCGACGAGATCCACCGCTTCAGCAAGGCCCAGCAGGACTCCCTCCTGCCCGCCGTGGAGAACCGCTGGGTCACGCTCATCGCGGCCACCACGGAGAACCCGTACTTCTCGATCATTTCCCCGCTGCTGTCCCGCTCCCTGCTGCTCACCCTGCAGGCGCTCACCGACGAGGACCTGAGGGGCCTGCTGCACCGCGCCCTCACCGACGAGCGCGGCCTCGGCGGCGCCGTGACCCTGCCCGAGGACGCCGAGGCGCACCTGCTGCGGATCGCCGGCGGCGACGCCCGGCGCGCCCTGACCGCACTGGAGGCCGGTGCGGGCTCGGCCATCGCCAAGGGCGAGTCCGAGATCACCCTGGAGACGCTGGAGGAGTCGGTCGACCGGGCTGCGGTGAAGTACGACCGCGACGGCGACCAGCACTACGACGTCGCGAGCGCCCTGATCAAGTCGATCCGCGGCTCCGACGTGGATGCCACGCTGCACTATCTGGCCCGCATGATCGAGGCGGGCGAGGACCCGCGGTTCATCGCCCGGCGACTGATGATCTCGGCGAGCGAGGACATCGGCCTGGCCGATCCGACGGCCCTGCAAACGGCGGTCGCCGGTGCGCAGGCCGTCGCGCTGATCGGCTTCCCCGAGGCGCGGATCACGCTGAGCCAGGTGGCGATCGCGCTGGCGCTGGCCCCGAAGTCCAACGCGGCCTATCTGGCGATCGACGCCGCCCTCGCGGACGTCCGGGCGGGCCTCGCCGGCCCGGTGCCGCCGCACCTGCGGGACGGCCATTACAAGGGCGCGGAGAAGCTGGGTCACGCGCAGGGGTATGTGTATCCGCACGATGTGCCCGGCGGCATTGCGACACAGCAGTACGCGCCGGACGCGGTCCGGAGCAAGCGGTATTACTCGCCGACGCGCTACGGCGCGGAGGCGCGCTACGCGGATGTGGTGGACCGGGTGCGGTCGCGCTTGCGCGGCGAGCGGGCGGAGCAAGAGGGCTGATCGGATCCGGGCACCGCCGGTCAGGTCCGTACGGCGTCTCGCCGTCGCGGCGGATTCAAGGGACGTGCCCAGCGCCCTTGGATCCGCCGCGACGGCGCGTAACCCCCCGTGATGGTGTCCGGCGGTGCCGAACCGTGCTCAGCCCGGTAGTGAAGCGGGCGCCGGCCCTAATCGGCCGCGGCCTCGAACAACCGGTGCATCGCCCGGCGCAAGCCGACCACGTCACGGACCGGCTCCGGGAACTCGAAGCGCGCGTCGAAGGACCGGTCCGCCGGCGCCCCGCGGCCCGCCCGGGTGAACCGCACCCGCAGCCCGAAGCGGTCCAGCGCCAGCGGCACCGCCCGGTCGCCCGCGCGGCGCGCCTCCTCGGCCCGCTCGCCGAGGAGGGAGTACAGCCCGAGCACCTGGTCGCCGTGGCCCGAGTGCAGGTGCTGCAGGAGGTCGGCCTCATGGGCGACGAGCGGGTCCGGCTGGGCCCGGGCGAAGTCCTCGGGCTCGACGTCCTCCGTGCCCCACAGGTCGTCCACGCTCGCCTCGCCGGGCTCCAGGCGCACCATCATGCGGCCGGGCTCGGTCACCCCGGGCACACAGGTGACCCACCCGGAGATCCAGGCCCGGCCGCGGATGCGGCTCGGCACGGAGACGGGCGCCACGTCGGTGAGCTCCAGGACGGCCGGCAGCTCGTCGTCCTGCGCGTGGGTCGCGGCGCGCACGACGGGGCTGTCGGCGGGGAAGACGAGGAAGACCTCGCCGTCCGGGCCCACGCTGCGCGCCTCGGGCATCAGCTGGTCGGGGCGGGTGGCGGCGGCCCCGGGAACGAGCAGCACCGCGGAGCATGTACTCTGTACGAGAGTTCGTGTGCGCTCGGCTGCTGACGGCATCCGCGCGATTTCAAGTCCGCTGGGACGCGGCTGACCACGATCTGATCGGACCTCCGTCACGTCGGCGCCATCGAGAGCGCCGGTCTTCTGCGTGCTGTCCGTGATGTGACTGGTGTTCCCCGGGCGAGACATGCGATCTCCTTGAGTAAGGTAAGCCTAACCTAACCTATTCCGGAGGTCTGGAGAACGTGCCTAACCAGTCGCGTCCCAAGGTCAAGAAGTCTCGTGCGCTCGGCATTGCGCTGACCCCGAAGGCCGTCAAGTACTTCGAGGCCCGCCCCTACCCGCCGGGTGAGCACGGCCGTGGCCGCAAGCAGAACAGCGACTACAAGGTCCGTCTGCTCGAGAAGCAGCGTCTGCGCGCCCAGTACGACATCAGCGAGCGCCAGATGGTCCGCGCCTACGACCGCGCCCGCAAGGCCGAGGGCAAGACCGGCGAGGCCCTGGTGGTCGAGCTCGAGCGCCGCCTCGACGCCCTCGTCCTGCGTTCGGGCATCGCCCGCACCATCTACCAGGCCCGCCAGATGGTCGTCCACGGCCACATCGAGGTCAACGGCGGCAAGGTCGACAAGCCGTCCTTCCGCGTCGCCCCGAACGACGTCGTGATGGTCCGCGAGCGCAGCCGCAGCAAGCCGCTGTTCGAGACCGCCCGCGCCGGTGGCTTCGCCGCCGAGGGTGAGACCCCGCGCTACCTGCAGGTCAACCTGGGCGCCCTGGCCTTCCGCCTGGACCGCCTGCCCAACCGCAAGGAAGTTCCGGTCATCTGCGACGAGCAGCTCGTCGTCGAGTACTACGCCCGCTAAGACCGGGTGTGTCCCCCGGCGGAAGCCGGGGGAGCAGGACTCTCCTTCCGCCCAGCCCGTCGTTCCGCGGCCCTCGTGGCCGCGGGCCGGCGGGCTGGCGCGTTTCGGGACGGCCGGCGCTCGCACATCCGTGCCGTACGGACCGGTAATGCGGTACGGGCGCGGAGGCCCGGCGCGATAAGGTCGGAACCCGAGAAACCTCGGCAACGACAGCACAAGACAACAGCTAGGGAGCGGTGCAGCGTGTCCGGTGGAGAGGTGGCCGGGATCCTCGTGGCCGTCTTCTGGGCCATTCTGGTGTCCTTCATCGCCCTGGTGCTGGTGCGGCTCGCGCAGACGCTCAAGGCGGCCACCAAGCTGGTCGCCGACGTCACCGAGCAGGCCGTGCCGCTCCTCGCCGACGCCTCGGCGACCGTCCGTTCCGCGCACACCCAGCTCGCCCGCGTCGACTCGATCGCCGCGGACGTCCAGGAGGTCACGGCGAACGCCTCGGCGCTCTCCTCGACCGTCTCCTCCGCCTTCGGCGGCCCGCTGGTCAAGGTCGCCGCCTTCGGCTACGGCGTCCGGCGGGCCATGGGCCGCAAGGCCGCTCCCGAGCCGAAGAGCACCGTCTTCGTCGGCAGGGCGGCCGGCAGCCCGCTGCCGTCCCCCCGCGCCGGCCGCCGCCGCACCCGTGGGAAGGGTTGACCCAGGAATGTTCCGCCGCACCTTCTGGTTCACGACCGGTGTAGCAGCCGGTGTCTGGGCCACTACCAAGGTCAACCGGAAGCTCGCCAAGCTCACCCCGGAGAGCCTGGCCCTGCAGGCCGCGGACCGTGCGGTCATCGCCGGGCGCAGGGTCAAGCTCTTCGCGCTGGACGTCCGTGACGGGATGGCGCACCGGGAAGCGGCGCTCAAGGACGCGCTCGGCCTCGCGGCCGCGCCGCCCGCCCCCGAGCACCGCGCGCTCCCCGGTCAGCGCCACCTCGTTGCCCTCGACCAGCACCACACCTACCACTCGCTCACCCGGAAAGAGGACCACTGATGGAGTCGGCTGAAATCCGCAGGCGCTGGCTGCGCTTCTTCGAGGAGCGTGGGCACACCGTCGTGCCGTCGGCGTCGCTCATCGCGGACGACCCGACCCTGCTCCTGGTCCCCGCGGGCATGGTCCCCTTCAAGCCGTACTTCCTCGGCGAGGTCAAGCCGCCCTTCCCGCGCGCCACCAGCGTGCAGAAGTGCGTCCGCACGCCGGACATCGAGGAGGTCGGCAAGACCACCCGGCACGGCACGTTCTTCCAGATGTGCGGCAACTTCTCCTTCGGCGACTACTTCAAGGAAGGCGCCATCAAGCTCGCCTGGGAGCTGCTGACGACTCCCGTGGCGGACGGCGGCTACGGCCTGGAGCCCGAGAAGCTCTGGATCACCGTCTACCTGGAGGACGACGAGGCCGAGCGCATCTGGCGCGACGTCGTCGGCGTGCCCGCCGAGCGGATCCAGCGGCTGGGCAAGAAGGACAACTACTGGTCCATGGGCGTTCCCGGCCCGTGCGGCCCCTGCTCCGAGATCAACTACGACCGCGGCCCCGAGTTCGGCCCCGAGGGCGGCCCGGCCGTCAACGACGAGCGCTACGTGGAGATCTGGAACCTGGTCTTCATGCAGTACGAGCGCGGTGCCGGCGACGGCAAGGAGGACTTCCCGATCCTCGGGGAGCTGCCGTCGAAGAACATCGACACCGGTCTCGGCCTCGAGCGCCTCGCCATGATCCTGCAGGGCGTGCAGAACATGTACGAGACCGACACCCTGCGCGTCGTGATGGACAAGGCCACGGAGCTCACGGGCGTCCGCTACGGCGCCGCCCACGACACGGACGTCTCGCTGCGCGTGGTCGCCGACCACATGCGCACCTCCACCATGCTCATCGGCGACGGCGTCACCCCCGGCAACGAGGGCCGCGGCTACGTCCTGCGCCGCATCATGCGCCGCGCCATCCGCAACATGCGCCTGATGGGTGCCACCGGTCCCGTGGTGGCCGATCTGCTCGACGTCGTCATCAAGACGATGGGGCAGCAGTACCCCGAGCTGGAGACCGACCGCAAGCGCATCGAGACGGTCGCCCTCGCCGAGGAGGCCGCCTTCCTCAAGACGCTCAAGGCCGGCACCAACATCCTCGACACCGCCGTCACGGAGACCAAGGCCGCCGGCGGCAGCGTCCTGGCCGGCGACAAGGCGTTCCTGCTCCACGACACCTGGGGCTTCCCGATCGACCTCACCCTGGAGATGGCCGCCGAGCAGGGCCTCTCCGTGGACGAGGACGGCTTCCGCCGCCTGATGAAGGAGCAGCGGGAGCGCGCCAAGGCCGACGCCAAGGCCAAGAAGACCGGCCACGCCGACCTGTCCGCGTACCGCGAGGTCGCCGACGCCTCCGGCGCCACCGACTTCACCGGCTACACGCTCACCGAGCACGAGTCCACGATCGTGGGTCTCCTCGTCGACGGCCTGCCCTCGCCGGCCGCCACCGAGGGCGACGAGGTCGAGGTCGTCCTGGACCGCACCCCCTTCTACGCCGAGGGCGGCGGCCAGCTCGCCGACACCGGCCGCATCAAGCTCGACACGGGGGCCGTGATCGAGGTCCGCGACGTGCAGAAGCCCGTGCCGGGCGTGCACGTCCACAAGGGCGTCGTCCAGGTCGGCGAGGTCACCGTCGGTGCCTCCGCCTACGCCTCGATCGACGTCAAGCGGCGCCGCGCCATCGCCCGCGCCCACTCGGCCACCCACCTCACCCACCAGGCCCTGCGCGACGCGCTCGGCCCGACGGCCGCCCAGGCCGGCTCGGAGAACTCCCCGGGCCGCTTCCGCTTCGACTTCGGCTCGCCGACCGCCGTCCCCGGCAGCGTGCTGACCGACGTCGAGCAGCGCATCAACGAGGTCCTCTCCCGGGAGCTCGAGGTGCAGGCCGAGATCATGAGCCTGGACGAGGCCAAGAAGTCCGGCGCCATCGCCGAGTTCGGCGAGAAGTACGGCGAGCGCGTCCGCGTCGTGACCATCGGCGACTTCTCCAAGGAGCTGTGCGGCGGCACGCACGTCGGCAACACCGCCCAGCTGGGTCTGGTGAAGCTGCTGGGCGAGTCGTCCATCGGCTCCGGCGTGCGCCGTGTCGAGGCCCTCGTCGGCGTCGACGCCTACAACTTCCTCGCCAGGGAGCACACGGTCGTCGCCCAGCTCCAGGAGCTCGTCAAGGGCCGCCCGGAGGAGCTGCCGGAGAAGATCTCCGGGATGCTCGCCAAGCTCAAGGACGCCGAGAAGGAGATCGAGCGCTTCCGCGCCGAGAAGGTCCTGCAGGCCGCCGCGGGCCTGGCCGAGGGCGCCAAGGACGTGCACGGCACGGCCCTGGTCACCGGCCGCGTCCCGGACGGCACTGGCGCCGACGACCTGCGCAAGCTCGTCCTCGACGTGCGCGGCCGGATCACCGGCGGCCGCCCGGCCGTCGTGGCCCTGTTCACCGTGGCGAACGGCCGCCCGCTGACGGTCATCGCCACCAACGAGGCCGCCCGCGCGCTCGGCCTCAAGGCCGGCGACCTGGTCCGCACGGCCGCCAAGACCCTCGGCGGCGGCGGTGGCGGCAAGCCGGACGTCGCCCAGGGCGGCGGTCAGAACCCCGAGGCCGTCGACGAGGCCATGGCCGCCGTCGAGCGCCTCGTGGCCGAGGCGGCCTGACCCGTGCGCCGAGGAAGACGCATCTCCGTCGACGTCGGGGACGCCCGGATCGGGGTCGCCTCGTGCGACCCCGACGGGATCCTCGCCACGCCGGTGGAGACCGTGCCCGGCCGTGACATCCCCAAGGCCCACAAGCGGCTCGTGGAGATCGTCGCGGAGTACGAGCCGATCGAGGTCGTCGTCGGCCTGCCCCGGTCCCTCAAAGGAGGGGAGGGGCCGGCCGCGGCCAAGGTCCGCACCTTCGCCAAGGAGATGGCCCGCCGCGTGGCGCCCGTCCCCGTGCGCCTCGTCGACGAGCGCATGACGACGGTCACCGCGGCGCAGGGGCTGCGCGCCTCGGGCGTCAGCTCCAAGAAGGGCCGGTCCGTGGTGGACCAGGCGGCCG
>NZ_JBPQTW010000179.1:0-14942 GCF_051386535.1 Streptomyces sp. URMC 127 | reverse complement strand
GCCGTCCGCCTCCGCGAGCGCGAGCGCCTCCGCCTCGGCCAAGCCCTCCGCCTCCGCGTCCGCCTCTTCCTCGCCCTCGTCCTCCGCACCGGAGCCGAGCAAGTCCGCCGCCAAGCCTTCGCCGGCGAAGACAGCGGCCCCCGCCAAGAGCGCCCCGAAGGCCGCCAACCCCGGCGGCGGCTCCCTGGGCCAGCAGATCACCGCGCTGGTGAACGCCGAGCGCGCCAAGGCCGGCTGCTCCCCCCTGACCGAGAACAGCACCCTGGACAGGGCCGCCCAGGGTCACTCGGACGACATGGCCGCCCGCGGCTTCTTCAACCACACCAACCCCGACGGCAAGGGCCCCGGCGACCGCATCACCGCCGCCGGATACGCCTGGAGCACGTACGGCGAGAACATCGCCTACGGACAGCAGTCCCCGGCCTCCGTCATGGACTCGTGGATGCACAGCGACGGCCACCGCAAGAACATCCTCAACTGCTCCTTCAAGGAGATCGGCGTGGGGGTGAACCAGGCCCCGGGCGGTCCCCGCTGGACGCAGGTCTTCGGCGCGCGCTGACCCCACGAGCTGATCCCGCTGATCCCACGAGCCGGCCCCGCGAGCTGATCCGCCCGCGGAAGCCGCCCGCAACGCCCCGCCCCGCCCGTCGTTGAACAGACGTGTCAGCCCCGTACGCATCCCCGCTCGCCCTGCGCGTCAGCGAGGTGCACAAGTCGTACGGCGCCCGGCAGGTGCTGCGCGGCGTCTCGCTGGAGCTCGGCCCCGGCACCCTCGCCGGCATCGTCGGCGAGAACGGCGCCGGCAAGACGACGCTGCTGCGCATCCTCTGCGGGCAGACCGCCGCCGACTCCGGTGCCGTCGCGCACCGGGGCCGGCTCGGTTACTGCCCCCAGGAGACGGTCCTCAACGACTTCCTCACCGTCGAGCAGCACCTGCGCTACTTCCAGGCCGCCTACGGGCTCGGTGACCTGCGGCGCGCCGAGGAGCTGGTGGAGGAGCTCCACTTCGCCGAGTACCGGCGCGCCCGCGTCGCCGTGCTGAGCGGCGGGACCCGCCAGAAGCTCAACCTCACGCTCGCCCTCATGCACGACCCGCAGGTCCTGCTGCTCGACGAGCCGTACCAGGGCTTCGACTGGGAGACCTACCTGCGGTTCTGGAGCGTCGCCGCCCGTCTGCGCGACCGGGGCCGCTGCGTGCTGGTCGTCTCCCACCTGGCCTGGGACACCGGCCGGCTGGACTGCCTCTACCGGCTGCACGACGGCGTCGCCGAGCCCTGGCAGCCCGGCCCGGCGGAGGGCTGAGCGGATGCAGAAACCGGGACGGCGGTGCTTCGCGACGGCCACCGCCTTCGCCCTGCTGGAGCACACCCGCAACCGCTTCGCGCTCGTGCTCGTCGTCTTCTACATCCCGTTCTGGCTGACGATGGAGCACTGGTTCGTCGCCCCCGTGCCCACCCGCTTCCTGCTGCGGGCCACCGGGCAGCGGCTCGCCGTCGACGGCAACCAGCTGACGATGGTCTCCGGCGCGCTCAACGCCGTCACGCTGATCGTCGGCTTCATGATGTTCATGGCGACGTTCAAGTCGCTGGCCTTCGACCGCCGGCTGGTCCTGGCCGGCTATCCGCGGATCTGCCTGATCGTCGCCAAGGTGGCCGCGATGCTGCTGGCCGCCGTCCTGGTCTCCGCGTACGCGACCGCCGTCATGTGGTGGTACTGGGACCCGGTGCGGCCCTGGCTGCTCATGGCCGGGGTGTTCACGGCCGCCGTCGGCTACGGCGGGATCGGCATCCTGCTCGGGGCCTTCCTGCGCAACGACCTGGCGGGCCTGTTCGTCATCATCATGACCAGCCTGCTCGACACCATGCTGCAGAACCCCATCAGCAACCCCGGCGCCACCAAGGGCGGCGTGCAGTTCCTGCCCGAGTACGGGCCCATGCAGGTGAGCGTGGCCGCCGGCTTCACGCACACCACCCCGTACGGCCACCTGCTGCTGGGCCCGGCGTGGTTCGCGGCGACGGCGCTGCTGGGCACCGCCGCCTTCGACCTGCGCACCCGCGACCACCGCCCGGCCGCCGCGAAGCGCCCGTTCAGCGCCGCCGGCCGCCCTTGAGCGAGGCGCGCAGGTACTCCCGGTTCATCGTCGCGATGGACTGCAGCGGGATCCCCTTCGGGCAGGCGGTGGCGCACTCGCCGGTGTTCGTGCAGCCCCCGAAGCCCTCGTCGTCCATGGCGCCGACCATGCCCAGCACCCGGGACTCCCGCTCGGGCGCGCCCTGCGGCAGGACGTTCAGGTGGACGACCTTCGCGGAGGTGAAGAGCATCGCCGAGCCGTTGGGGCAGGCGGCCACGCACGCGCCGCAGCCGATGCACTCCGCGTGCTCGAAGGCCAGGTCCGCCACCGGCTTGGGGACGGGCGTCGCGTGGGCCTCCGGGGCAGAGCCCGTCGGCACGGACACGTAGCCGCCGGAGCCGATGATCCGGTCGAACGCGGAGCGGTCCACGACCAGGTCCTTCACGACCGGGAAGGCCGCCGCGCGCCACGGTTCGACGTCGATGGTGTCGCCGTCGCGGAAGTGGCGCATGTGCAGCTGGCAGGTCGTGGTCCGCTCGGGGCCGTGCGCCTGACCGTTGATGACCATGCCGCAGGCCCCGCAGATGCCCTCGCGGCAGTCGTGGTCGAAGGCGACCGGCTCGTCCCCGGCGAGGATCAGCTCCTCGTTGAGGTGGTCGAGCATCTCCAGGAAGGACATGTCCTCGCTGATGCCCGTGACCCGGTAGGTGGTCATGGCGCCCGCCTCGCCGGCGTTGCGCTGCCGCCATATGCGCAGGGTGAGGTCCATTACGCGTAGCTCCGCTGGGTGGGGTGGACGTGTTCGAAGGTCAGGGCCTCCTTGTGGAGGACCGGCGCGCTGCCCGTGCCCGTGAACTCCCAGGCCGCCGCGTACGAGAACTCCTCGTCCTTGCGGGCCGCCTCGCCGTCCGGGGTCGCGCTCTCCTCCCGGAAGTGGCCGCCGCAGGACTCCGTGCGGTGGAGGGCGTCGAGGCACATGAGCTCGGCGAGCTCCAGGTAGTCGGCGATGCGGTTGGCCTTCTCCAGGGACTGGTTGAGCTCCTCGCCGGTGCCCGGCACCCTGATGCGCCGCCAGAACTCCTCGCGCAGGGCGGGGATGCGGCCGAGGGCCTTGCGCAGGCCCGCGTCGGTGCGGGCCATGCCGCACTCGTCCCACAGCAGCTCGCCGAGCTCGCGGTGGAAGGAGTCCGGGGTGCGGTCGCCGCCGGCGGCCAGCAGGCGCCGCAGCCGGCCGGTCACCTCCGCGACGGCCTCCGTGACGGCGGGGTGGTCCGCGGGCACGGCGTCGTGCGGGTGGCGGGCCAGGAAGTCGTTGATCGTGGACGGCAGGACGAAGTAGCCGTCGGCGAGCCCCTGCATCAGGGCGGACGCCCCGAGCCGGTTCGCGCCGTGGTCGGAGAAGTTGGCCTCGCCGATCGCGAACAGGCCGGGGACGGTGGTCTGCAGGTCGTAGTCCACCCACAGGCCGCCCATCGTGTAGTGAATGGCCGGGTAGATCCGCATGGGGACCTCGTACGGGTCCTCCGCGGTGATCCGCTCGTACATCTCGAAGAGGTTGCCGTACTTCGCCTCGACGGCCTCGCGGCCCATCCGGGCGATCGCGTCGGCGAAGTCCAGGTAGACGCCCTGCCCGCCGGGGCCGACGCCGCGCCCCTCGTCGCAGACGTTCTTCGCGGCGCGCGAGGCGATGTCGCGCGGGACGAGGTTGCCGAAGGAGGGGTAGATCCGCTCCAGGTAGTAGTCGCGCTCGGCCTCGGGGATCTCTCCCGGCGGGCGGGTGTCGCCCTGCGCCTTCGGCACCCAGATGCGGCCGTCGTTGCGCAGCGACTCGCTCATCAGCGTCAGCTTCGACTGGTGGTCGCCGGAGCGCGGGATGCAGGTGGGGTGGATCTGGGTGAAGCAGGGGTTGGCGAAGTACGCGCCGCGCCGGTGGGCCCGCCAGATCGCGGTGGCGTTGGAGTTCTTGGCGTTGGTGGACAGGTAGAAGACGTTGCCGTAGCCGCCGGTCGCGAGGACCACGGCGTCCGCGAAGTAGGTGCTGACGGCGCCCGTGATCAGGTCGCGCGCCACGATCCCGCGCGCCCGGCCGTCGACGACGATCAGGTCGAGCATCTCCGTACGGGCGTGCATCTCGACGTTGCCCGCGTCGATCTGGCGGCTGAGCGCCTGGTAGGCGCCGAGCAGCAGCTGCTGGCCGGTCTGCCCGCGCGCGTAGAACGTCCGCGACACCTGGACGCCGCCGAAGGAGCGCGTGTCCAGCAGGCCGCCGTACTCGCGGGCGAAGGGCACGCCCTGCGCGACGCACTGGTCGATGATCTCGACCGAGACCTGGGCGAGGCGGTGGACGTTGGACTCGCGGGCCCGGAAGTCGCCGCCCTTGACGGTGTCGTAGAACAGGCGCCGCACGGAGTCGCCGTCGTTGCGGTAGTTCTTGGCGGCGTTGATGCCGCCCTGGGCGGCGATGGAGTGGGCGCGGCGCGGCGAGTCCTGGTAGCAGAACTGCACGACGCGGTAGCCCTGTTCGGCGAGGGTGGCGCCCGCGGCGCCGCCCGCGAGCCCGGTGCCGACGACGATGACGGTGTGCTTGCGCCGGTTCGCGGGGTTGACCAGCTTCGCCTCGAAGCGGCGGCGGTCCCAGCGCTCGGCTATGGGGCCGCCGGGGGCGGCGGTGTCGGTGAGGGGGTCGCCGACGCGGTAGTCGGGGTATGCGGTCATCTCAGCTCACGACTCCTGTCAGAACGCCCACGGGTACGACGATGAAGCCGCAGGTCAGCACCAGCGCCAGCGCGTTCGCCAGGAACTTGAGGGCCCGGTCGCGGCGCGGGGAGTTCGCGCCCAGCGTCTGGGCGGCGCTCCAGAAGCCGTGCCGGACGTGCAGGCCGAGGGCGAGCATCGCGGCGATGTAGAAGGCGCTGACGGCCGGGCGGTCGAAGGAGGCGACGAGGTTCTCGTACGGGCGCCCCTCCTGGGCGTTGGGGTTCACGTCCAGCGTGGTGAAGTCGAGGATGTGCCAGACGATGAACAGGGCCAGGATCACCCCGCCCCAGCGCATGGTGCGCGTCGCGTAGCTCGCGCGCGGGCGCTTGCGCTCGTACTTCCGGGGGCGGGCGGCGAGGTCGCGGCGGCTGAGCTGGTACGCGGCCACGCCGTGCAGCACGACCGCCGTTCCCAGGCCCGCGCGGGCGATCCACAGAAACCACTCGTAGTGCAGGAACGGCTCGCCGATGGTGCGGATCCAGTGCCCGTAGCGGTTGAACTCCCCGGCCCCGAAGAACACCTTCAGATTGCCCACCACGTGGGCGACCAGATACGTCAGCATGATCACGCCGGTGACCGCCATGACCGCCTTCTTGCCGACGGTCGACCGCCACACGGAGCCGATGAGGGACGGAGGACGGTCCGCCCGGGTCGCCAGTGCCATGGCCCCGACGCTAGGCAGCGCCGGGTCGATGCGTCCAAGACATGATGAAGCTGGTTTCCATAGGCTGTGCCTATCTATGCTGCTGACCGTGCAACTCCAGCAGCTCCGCTACTTCGCGGCCCTGGCCGAAGTCCGTCACTTCACCCGTGCCGCGGAAGCGCTGCACGTGGCCCAGCCATCCCTCTCGCAGCAGATCCGGGCCCTCGAACGCGAGCTGGGCGCCGAGCTCTTCCAGCGCGCCCGCGGCAACATCACCCTCACCGACGCCGGCGAGGCCCTCCTGCCGCTGGCCCGGCAGATCCTCGCCGACACCGAGACCGCGCGCCGCGAGGTGCAGGAAGTGGCCCAGCTGCGGCGCGGCCGGGTCCGCCTCGGCGCCCCGCCCAGCCTGTGCGCGAGCCTCGTCCCCGACGTGCTGCGCGCCTACCACGCCCGCTACCCCGGCATCGAGCTCGTCGTCGACGAGGGCGGCTCCCGCGACCTCGTGCGCACCCTCGCCGCCGGCGGCCTCGACCTCGCCCTGGTCATCACGCCCCTGGCCCTCGGCGCGCCGGCCCTCGCCACGACCGTTCTGCTGCGCGAGGACCTCGTCGTCGTCACGGCCCCCGGCGGGCCCCCGCCCACCCGCCGCCGCGCCCTGCGCGTGGCGGACCTGGAGGGCCTGCCCATGGTGATGTTCCGCCGCGGCTACGACCTCCGCGAGATCACCGTCGCGGCCTGCCGGGCCGCCGGCTTCGAGCCGTCCTTCACCGTCGAGGGCGGGGAGATGGACGCGGTCCTGGGCTTCGTCCGCGCGGGCCTGGGCCTGGCCGTGGTCCCCGGCATGGTGGCCTCCCGCTCGGGCCTGCGGGTCACGCCCTTCGAGGGCACCCGCATGCGCCGCACGATCGCGCTGGCCCACCGCAAGGACGTGGCCCCGACGCGCGCGGCACGCGAGTTGCGGGCGGTGCTGCTGGAGCACCTGGGCGTGGGGGAGGAGGGGGAGACCGAGGAGGAGTGAGGGCTACTCACCCCCACAGGTCACCCCCACAGGGCCCGCCCCAGCGCCACGCCTGCGAAGGCCGCGCCCAGCCCGCACACGACGCTCAGCGCCGCGTTCGCCGCGGCATAGCCGCGCGCGCCGTCGCGGGCCAGCGTGAGCGTCTCGTAGGAGAACGTGGAGTACGTCGTGAGGGCGCCGCACAGGCCCGTGCCCAGGAGCAGCTGCAGGGAGGAGGGGGCCGCGGCGGTGAGGACGCCCAGGAGCAGGCTGCCCGCGACGTTCACGGTGAACGTGCCCCAGGGGAAGACCGAGTCGTGGCGCGCCTGCACCGCGCGGTCGGTGACGTAGCGCAGGGGCGCGCCGGCCATCGCGCCGGCGACGACGAGGAGCCAGTTCACGCGCCGCCCTCCGGCCCGCTTCCGCCGAGCCGCGGGAGCTCGACGGGCTCCAGCGTGACCAGCCGCTCCGCGGCCACCTCCGCGAGCACCGGCAGGAAGGCCCGTACGCGCTCCTCGGCGTCCACGATCACCACCGCCACCGGCAGGTCCTCGCTCATCGACAGCAGCCGCGCCGTGTGCACGACGGACGAGGCGCCGAAGCCCTCGACGCCCCGGAAGACGGTCGCGCCCGCGAGCCCCGCCGCGTGCGCGCGGTGCACGATCTCGGTGGCCAGCGGCCGGTGCTGCCACCGGTCGGACTCGCCGGCGTAGACGGTCAGGCGCAGCGCCGCCGTCCCGGCGGGCCTCACCGGGCGCTCCTGCGGAGCAGGGCCGCCCGCGTCGCCGCGGCGGCCGCCCACACGGCCGCGAGCGCGGCGAGCAGCGTGGCCGCCAGGTAGGCGAGCGCCGTGCCGGCGTGCCCGTTCTCGGCCAGCCGCTGGACGTCCACGGTGTAGGTGGAGAAGGTGGTGAACCCGCCGAGCACGCCGGTGCCGAGGAACGGCCGCAGCAGCCGGTGCGGCGCCGCGAGCTCGCCGATCACCGTCAGGAGCACGCCGATCAGGGCGCAGCCCACGACGTTGACGAGGAACGTGGTCCAGGGGAAGGCGCCGGCCGGGGCGGGCCACAGCAGCCCGGCGCCGTAGCGGGCCAGGGCCCCGGCGCCCCCGCCGAGGGAGACCGCGCAGACGACCGCGCCCTGCCCGCGCACCACGGGCGGCCGGCCGGCAGGACGCGTCCGCGGGGGCGGGCCGCCGGTGACCGTCCCGGGCCGGGTCGTGCTCATGCGGTCCGTCCGCCTCCTTCTCGTCGGGCTCGTCGGGCTCTCAGGCTATCCGCCGTCCGCCGGGACCGCCGCGCCGGCGGCCGCCAGGTAGGCGTCGGCCCGGTCCGCGTCCATGAACCACTCCGCGAGTCCCGCCGGGTCCGCGAAGCCGTTGACGTAGCGGTGCGCGACCTCGGGGTGCCGCGCGGCCGCGGACAGGATGCGCCGCACGTGCTCCGGCGCGGGCCCGAGCAGCAGGTTGGTGAAGGCCGTCACGTGGCGCGCGTGCTCCCAGTGGGCCGCGAACGTGCGCAGCATCCACGTCCGGTCGAACGGTTCGCCGCCGTGCCCGGTGATCGCCCGGAGGTAGTGTGCGGCGGCGCGGGCCGCGCTGTTGGAGCCCTGCCCGCTGACCGGGTCGTTGAGGACGACGGCGTCCCCGAGCCCGAGGACGTACGTGCCGGGCGCGACCTCCGCGACGGGCCGGCGGACGACGGGCGTCAGGGCGCCGGTGAGCGCGGCGCCCGCGTCCGTAGGCTCCATGCCGCGGCACAGCGCGTACTCCCCGGGGAGCCGGTCGCGCAGCAGCTCCAGCGTGCGCTTGACGACCTCGTCAGGCCCCGGCCGGTCCGCCCACACGTCGAGCGGGCCGCCCGGCACCGCCTCCCACAGCACGATCTCGCACGGCCCGTCGAGCGTGAGGGCGTGCAGGACGAAGAACTCCCCGGCGGCCGTGCCGTCGACCGCCACGGGCGTGACCCGCACGTGCGGCCCGCCGAGGCCGTCCGGCATGCGTGTGCCGCGCACGTAACAGGCGGCCAGCGTGCGCCGAGGGCGGTCGTACGGGCTGTGCCGGGCGTCGCGCGCGAAGACCTCCGCGAGCGGTCCGCTGCCGGTGGCGACGACCGTCAGGTCCTGCGCGGCGGCGATCCCCGGCAGGTCCGCCGGCCCGACCGTGCCGTACTCGACGCGCCCGCCGCGCGCCTCGAACAGCTCCAGCCAGCCCGCGGTCTTCACCCGCAGGTCGACGGATTGCGCGGGCTCGTCCAGGAGGGCGGTGAACCCTCCGCCGGGAGAGTGCGAGGGGTCGGCCACGGCGAAGCCGAGGCTCGTGATGCGGGGCGCCCGGTCCTCCCACAGGGCCAGGCCCGCGGCGCGCTCCAGGGCGAGCGCGGGACCGTACATCACCTGCGTGGAGAGCACACGGCCGGAGCGCACCTCCCTGGGCGTGCGGGCGGCGTAGAGGGTGACGTCGTAGGGCTCCGGGGCTCCCCGTGTGCTGTGCGGCTCACTGCCCGGCGCCTGCGGCCGCAGCCCCAGCGCCAGGTGCAGCCCCGCCTGACCCGCTCCGACCACCGCGATCCTGCGCATCGCCGCCTCCGCGGGCCCGGAGGTCGCTGCCGTGCGGTTCCGGCACCGGGCCCCCACCCCGTTGTAGCGGCGTGCGCGGCGCGCTGTACAGACGGCGCCATCATCGTCCGCGCGGGCCCGCCGCCGTACGGTGTTGGCCTGAAGTTGACGGCCTGCAGGGACGGCTTCACCGCAGGTCACACGGGGGAATCGGCGGATGATACGACCGGTGTCGGGGAGGTCGGCCCGGATCGGCCCAGGCCGGCCGGGCAGTGACAGCCGATTATGAGCCACACGCGCGCCACGCTCGTACGCGCGCACGGGCCGCAAGCCGCCTCCTGTGGCCGCTCCGGCGGCCGGGGGAGAGCGGCGAGAGCGCCATGAAGCAGGAGGGATGACGCATTCCGGTATGGCAGGAAACCGTCGCTTCCCGAGCGCTCCCGTGGGCAGTCTTCTGGCCGGTCAGGCTCCGCCGCCCCGGGCGGGGCGCCCGCCCGGCAGGGTCGGTCGCAGGACCGAAACCGATCCAGGGAGGCTCACGATGACGACGCAACCCCAGCTGCCCCGAGCGGTGGCGCCCCAGGAGCCGGTCCCCCAGCTCCAGCGCGCCGGGATGCTCGACCTGGTCGAGAAACGGCTGCGCGGCCTCCTCAACGACGAGCACCGCCGCTGGCGCACCGCCGACGCGCGGGGCGCCGGCGTCGTCGAATCCCTCGCCGAACTCGTCGCCGTGGGGGCCGACCGGGTCCGCCCGGTCATCCTCCTCACGGGCTATCTCGCGGCGGGCGGCGACGCCGGCGGCGAGGAGGGCACCGCGGCCGTCGAGGCCGCCGCCGCCCTCGAACTCCTCGACACCTGCACCCTCATCCGCAGCGACGTGCGCGACAACGCCGCCCTGCGCCGCGGCATCCCCACGCTGCACGTCAGCCGCGCCGCCGAGCACGAGCGCAACGGCTGGGCCGGCGACGCCCGCCGCTTCGGCGAGTCCACCGCCACCCTGGCCGGCGACCTCGCCCTCTCGCTCGCCGACCGGCTCGCCGCGCGGCTGCCCGGCGCCGCGTGGGAGATCTGGGACGAGATGCGCGTGGAGCGCGTGATCGGCACGTACGCCCACGAGGCGATGGCCGCCGAGTATCTCGACGACCCGTGGCCCGGGCGGTGCATATCGGGATGCGACCGGGGCTGCACCGCGGGCTGGTACGCCCTGCGGCACCCGCTCCGGCTCGGCGCGGCGCTCGCCGGCCGGCCCGACCTCGACACCGCCTACGACGCCTACGCCCGCTCGCTGCACGCCGCCTGGCGGCTGCGCGGCTTCCTCGACGGCGGCCCCGAGTACGACTGGGACGCCGAACTGCTGCGGGAGATCCTCCTGGAGCGCGAGGAGCGCGGCATCGCCGAGCGCCTCATCCGCGAGCTCGTGGACCGGGCGTCGCGGACCGCGGCCGCCGCGCGGCTGACACCCGGGTGGTGCGAGGAGCTGACGGCCTTCGCGGTGCGGATGGCGGCGGACCGGGGCTAGGGGGCCGGCGGGCCGCCGCCCTGGGCCGCTGCCCGGGGGGCCGCCCCGCTGGGCCGTACGGGTTATTCTGCGGAACCGCATTTCTAGGGCTTTTCCTATTCGCGACATCCCGGCCCCCGCCGGCTGCCCGCACAGCGCATTAGACCGACGACCTGCCGAAATGACTGCGCGACCGGGCGGAATCACCGCCGATTTCTCCGTGGTGTCAGCACGTACCGGCACCGCCGCGGAGCCGCTCCGAGGGGATAAATGCGGTCACCCATCCGCATCACGGACGAAACCTTTGCGCGTACGGGGCGTTGAAAAGCACACCCCGGCCGTCACCGGCCGGGCGCCTCCCAGTACGACCGAGCAAGAACAAGCAGCAAAGGTGTCTCCGCATGTCACGAATCGTCAAAACGGCTGCCCTGACCGCCACCATGGGCGCGGCGCTGGCGGGTATCACCGGTACCGCGCTCGCCGACTCCGTCGCCAAGGGGGCGGCCGTCGGTTCCCCGGGCGTCATCTCGGGCAACGTCATCCAGATCCCGATCCAGGTCCCGATCAACCTGTGCGGCAACACGATCGACATCATCGGGCTGCTGAACCCCGCGTCCGGCAACGTCTGCATCATCGACTGAGACCGGCTGAGACAGACCGGATTCCGGCGGATCCGGGGTGCCCCCGCCCCGGGCCGCTTCCGTGTGGCGCCCCCGATTACGGTCGCGGGCGCCACGCTGTGTCCGGGAGGGGTTTCCCGCTTACGGCATCGCCGGGTGTTTCTGCGTATCCCCGTGTCGTGCCTTTCTTTGTTTCCGGCCGGAGTTGACCTCCCCGGCAGGTGATCTTCCCGCTAGCGTGGTCGGATCTGCGGGGAGGGGCGAGATGGGCGAGACGGGGGAGGGCGTGCGGTGGATCCGTTCACGATGACGGCGGTGCTGGCGGCCGTTGACACGGCGGCGTCGGGAGCGCTGTCGGGCGCGGCCGGGGAGCTGGGGCGGCGGACCGCGGAGGGGCTGGCCGGTCTGGCCCGCCGGGCCTGGCGCAGGGACGGCGGGGGCGAGCCGCCCGCGGCCCCCTCCGACGACGACGGACGCCGGGCACTGGCCGGTCTCCTGATCGAACGGGCCCGCGCCGAACCGGGCTTCGCCCGCGACCTGGCCTCCTGGCTCCGCGAGAGCGAGTGGCTGGCGGCGGCAGCCGCAGCCCCCGCGGCAGCAGCGGGCGAGCCCCGGCCGCGGATGCTCCCACCGCTCACGTCGGCCTTCACCGACCGCGAGGACATCTTGGCGGCGGTCACGGGGCTGCTGGACGGCCGGGACGGCGCAATTGCCGCCGGTGCGCCGCTGATCGCCCTGCTCGCCGGCCCCGCCGGGATCGGCAAGACCGCCGCGGCCGTGCACTGCGCCCGCGCCCTCGCCGACCGCTTCCCGGACGGCGAGCTGTACGCCGACCTGCGCGGCGCCGCCGCGGCCACCGCCGTCACCCCGTCCGAGGTGCTCGTGCGCTTCCTGCACCACCTGGGCGTGCCGCCGGAGCGGGTGCCCGCCGGCGAACAGGCCCAGGCCGGCCTCTACCGCGAGCGCACCGCGGGCCGGCGCATGGTCGTCCTCCTCGACAACGCCCACGGCGCCGCGCAGGTCGTCCCGCTGCTGACGGCGTCGCCCGGCTCGCTCGTCCTCGTCACCAGCCGCCACCGGCTGCCCGCCCTCGTGCGCGACCACGGGGCGCGGACCGTCCCGGTCGGCCCGCTGTCCGACGCCGACTCCTTCCTGCTGCTCACCCGGCTCGCCGGCCCCGAGCGCGTCGCGGCGCAGCGCACGCACGCGGAGGCGGTGGCGGTGCGGTGCGGGGGCGTGCCGCTCGCGCTGTGCGAGACCGGGGCGCGGGTGCAGGTCCGGGAACGGCTCAGCTGGGAGAGCCTGGAGCGCGAATTCGCCGCGGTGACCGGGGGCTTGAGGACGTACGGGCAGGGACAGGCTCCTGGAATGCCTGATGATGCTGATCGTCCTGATGCCTGCGGGGATGGTGGTTCCCCGGTCGAGCCGGCCCTCCTCGCCACCGACCTCTCCTACCGGGACCTGGCCCCGGACGCCGCCCGCCTCTACCGCCTGCTGGGCCTGTGCCCCTGGCCGGACATCCCCGTCGGCGCCGCCGCGGCCGCCGCGGACACCGGTGAGGCCGAGGCGCGCCGCCTGCTCGAAACCCTCGCCGCAGCCCACCTCCTGGAGGAGACGGGCGAGGAGCGCTACCGCTTCCACGACCTCGTACGCCTCCACGCCGTACGCCGCACCGTCACCTGGTACCTGCGGCTGGCCGCCCGTGCCGACGCCCTTGTCGTCCCCGGCCGGTGGCACCTGGGACCCGCGTACGCCAGGACAGCCGGGGGTTCCGGTCCGGGGCCGGGTTTTGGCCCCGGCCCCGTCGAGCGCACCCCGGAGGCCGCCCGCGAGGCGCTGGCCGTGCTGCGGCGCGAGCGCGCCAACCTCGCCGAGGCCGTACGGGCCGCGGAGGAGCACGGCTTCGACGAGGAGGCCTGGCAGCTGTGCGAAGCCATGTGGGGCCTGCACCTGCGCCTCGGCTTCCACGACCAGTGGGTCGCCGCGCACCTGCGGGGCGTCGAGGCGGCCCGCCGCTGCGCCACCGGCTTCGGGGACCCGCGGGCGGAGGGCCGGATCCGGGTGCAGCTCGCCTTCGGGTACATGGGCCTGGGCCGGTACACGGAGGCCGAGGCCCAGCTGACCGCCGCCGCGGCGGCCGACGAGCGGGCCGGCCACCACCGCGGCCGCGCCACCGCCACCGAGTCGCTCGGCCTGCTCTGCCTGCGGCAGTGGCGCTACGAGGCCGCCGAGGAGCACTTCCGGCAGGCCCGGCGCGCCCTGGACGCCATCGCCCCGGACGGTGACGGCGCGGCCGACGTGCCGCGCGCCGACGCGCTCCTCGCCCACCACCTCGGGCGGGCCCTGCGCGGCCAGGGCCGCCACGCCGAGGCCCTGGCCCAACTGGCGGACGCACTCGCCCGCTTCCGTGCGCTGCCCGGCCGGGACCTCTACAACGAGGCCCGCGTCCGGATGAGCATCGGCGAGACCCACCTGGCCGCCGGCGACCCCGCCGCGGCCCGTACGCCCCTCGACGAGGCGCTCGCCGTCATGGAGGCCGAGGGCGCCGTGCTGCAGCGCGCGGACGCCGCCGAACTCCGCGCCCGCTGCAGCACGGACCCGCAGGAGTCGGCGCCCTACCTGCGCCTGGCCCGCTCGCTGTACGAGGAGGCGGGGGACGCGGCGGGCGTATCCCGTACGGGCGCGCTCCTGCGGGGGACCGGCTGAGGCGGCGCCCCGGCGGCGCCGGCGAGGATCAGGCGGTATGCGCGGACCCCGGAGCCGGCACGGCCGGGCGCTGATCGGCGCGCAGGACGTCCACCCGGTGCCGCACCGCGCCCGTCACCACCGTGATGCCGCTGTCCACTGCCTCCTCCAGGGACTTGCCGCCCGCGAGCCAGGCGTGGAGGGCGGAGGCGTGGGCGGCCGGGTCGCACAGGTCCGCCCGGCCGTCGGCGCCGGGGCGGGCGGCGAGCTCCAGCAGGTCGCCGCCGCGGGTGCGGACGGTGCAGCGCCCGGGCCCCGTCACGTACACGGCGAGCGCGCAGCCCGGATGGCGGCCGAGGACCTCCGCGGTCCAGGCGGCGGGCGGCCCGACGCGCGGGTCGTCGGCCGCCGCGTACCGCACGACGAGGTCCGAGATGCGCAGCCGGCCCGGGTCGGGGGTGTCCTCGTGGACGCAGGTGTGGGCGTCCCAGCCGATGCCGTCGCAGGAGTGCGGGCCGCCGTCGGAGTGCGGGCCGTCGTCGTCCGCGGCGCGGCGCACCACGGAGATCTCCGGCGGTCCGGAGGCGTCGGTCAGGCGGGTGAGGACGCGGACGGGCGCGGTCCGCTCGGCCGGTGCGTACGCGGGAAGCGGGAGCGGGTCGAGGAGGGCCGGGCGGCCGGCGGGCTCGGGAATGCCGATCAGGCCGTAGAACGCGCGGCGCAGGAGGGCGGCGGAGCGGCCCGGCGCGGAGCTGACGTGCTCGGCCCGGGCGCGGAAGCGGCGGGGGTCGTGGTGGTCGACGGCGTGGTCGATCTGGGCGCGCAGGCCGTCGTACGGGCGCAGCCGCGGCGCGGTCCGGCCGAGGGCGGCGACGGGCGAGTCCGGGTCGAGGGCGGCGCCGGGGAAGGCGCCGAGGAGGACGGGCCTGCCGATGGCGGCCGCGTAGTACGTGACGGACCCGTGGTCGCCGATCACGCAGTCCGCGGCGATCAGCGCCTGCCGCCAGTCCTCCAGCGGGTCCACGAGCGCGAGCCCGGCGCGGCGCACCACGGAGATCTCCGGCGGTCCGGAGGCGTCGGTCAGGCGGGTGAGGACGCGGACGGGCGCGGTC